>NZ_JBEXYL010000208.1:0-6741 GCF_040630895.1 Streptomyces sp. NPDC005728 | reverse complement strand
TATACCTACCCGTCTCCCCCTCCACTCTTACCTCCCCCCCCCCGCTGCCGACCTCCCGCCGCCCGGGTGATCACCCGGGCGGCGCGGGCCGACCGCCTCGACCTGGCGGCCCTGGCCGGGCAGGCCCGCGAGTCCGCCAACCCGGTGGTGGCGCTGGTACGGGAGTTCACCGCACTGGTGGCCGCCCAGGACGCGGACGCCGCAGCCTATGTGCACCGCGGCTCCACCAGCCAGGACATCCTCGACACGGCCACCGTCCTGGTGGCCCGCCGCGCCCTGCGGCTGATCCGCACCGACCTGGAACGCGTCGAACAGGCGCTGGCCCGCCTCGCCGAACAGCACCGGGACACCCTCATGGCGGGCCGCACCCTGGCCCTGCACGCGGTGCCCACGACCTTCGGCCTCAAGGCGGCGCTCTGGCGCCACCTCGTCCTGGACGCGGCACAGAAACTGGACGAGGTGGGCACGCGGGGACTTCCCGTCCAGCTCGGCGGCGCCGCCGGCACGCTGGCCGGCTACCTGGAGTACGCGCCCGACGCCGAACCCGCCCGCTACGTCCAGGAGCTGACCGAGACGTTCGCAGCCGAACTGGAACTGTCCGCACCGCTCGTGCCCTGGCACGTGCTGCGCACCCCCGTGGTGGACCTGGCCACGGCCGCCGCGTTCCTGTGCGGCGCCCTCGGCAAGATCGCCGTCGATGTGCTGTCCCTGACCCGCACCGAGGTCGGCGAGGTGCACGAGCCGGCCCCCAGCGGCCGCGGCGCCTCCTCGGCGATGCCGCACAAGCGCAACCCCGTACTGGCGGCCGCCATACGCTCCGCCGCCCTGCAGTCGCCGCAGCTCGCGGCGAGCGTGCTGGCGTGCATGCCGAGCGAGGACGAACGCTCCGCCGGCGCCTGGCACGCCGAATGGGAGCCCCTGCGCGCCCTGCTGCGGCTGGCCGGAGGAGCGGCACATCAGGCGGTGGAGCTGACCTCCCAGCTGTCGGTGGACCCGCAGCGCATGCGCGCCAACGCCGACATCACCGGAGGGCAGATCGTCTCCGAGCGGATCGCCGCCCATCTATCGCCGCTGCTCGGAAAGGCCCGGGCACGGCAGCTGCTGAACGAGGCGTCCGCCCACGCGGCGCGCACCGGCGAGTCCCTGGCCGCCATCTTGCGCAACGATCCCCGCACAGCGGCCGCCCTCGCCGGCGCACCCGTGGCCGACCTGTTCACGGCCGAGGCGTACACCGGGGCCGCGGGAGTGCTGACGGACCGTGCACTCTCGCGCTCACTGGACTGAAGGAACAACCACCAGGACCACGCCGCCCCCTCGCATGGCAGCGCGGCCGCCCGGCCGGTGAACGTCACCCTCGACGCCCACGGCCGGGCGGCCGCGCCCGCGCCCGCAGATACCCCGCCGACCTGCGCGCACACCACGACCACCAAAACCTACGGCTACGGCCTCAGGGCCGGCGCCGCAGTGCGATCTGCGTGAGTTCGTCGATGTCGAACTCCGACCGGCCCGGTGTGCCGTAGCGCTTGATCTTCCCCCGGCTCACCCACTTGCGGATGGTCGCTTCGGACACACCCGCCGCCAAAGCGGCCACATTCGTCGGCACGAGCCTGTGGCGTGGCGGTCTGGTCATGCGCCGACCGCCTTTCGCTGCCGATCCATGAGCGGCCGCAGGGTAATCCACTCGTGCAATTCCCAGGTATGTCCCGACGAACACCCGATGCTGCTCTTTCCCGCGTTCCTGATGCTCTGCGACGACGTGTTGATCGTCCCCGTGCAGTTGTCGACGACACACGTGACGAGCGCATTCAGATCACCGGGGCCCGGATCGATGGTCCGCAGCAGTTCCGTCTTGAGGCCCTCGATCTCGTCTGCGAAGTCGGCAGCCGGCGGCTGACCGGCCAGCCACGCGACGTTCACCAGCAGAAAGCGTGCCAGGTGCGGAACGGACCGGGCGGGCACAGCCTTTCCGAGCTTTTCCACGACGAACTGCGACCACGACTCCAGCACGGCGAGGATGTTGTGCCGGGCATCGAGCGCGGACATGTTCAGGTGGTCCCTGCTACGGCTCCCGGACACCTTCGGCTGACTCATCCGCCTGGATATGGGCGATATGTGATGCAGGCTCTCCTGATAGAGACGGGCCAGCGTGCGCAGGTTGCTCTCCAACTGCCTGATGCACGGGGCGCAGAGGACGGACCCGGTGGCAGCGCGGAGTTCCCGGGTATGACTTCCGGGGCATGCGTGAAACTCCTCCATGGATCTCCTTCATGAGGTGGCTCGCCCTGCAACGATCACGGATCACATGAATTCCCCCCGCTGATTGCTGCAGCTGGGCTGGCCCCTGGGGAGAGGGAGGCTCGGTATAGCCGGCCGGATTCCATGCCGAGACCGCCAAAAGGCGTCGCGGTGGTGACCGGACGGCCCAAGTCGGGGAATGTGGCAGAGAGTTCGTATCTGGCCTGGCGAGCACAGGCCCTGAGGTGTTCAGCGGATATAACGCGTCATGTGCGTTCCCTGCCCCCGATGCTGCCCGGACGTAACTACGGGTGCACTGCGAGAGTTTCACGGCACATTTGAAGGTGTCAACGTTCACCATTCGCAATGGATCGCCGCTAAAGTGGAACTCCAGATTCACGGCCGGGCGGCCAGGTCACGCGATGTCAGACACCCGGCCGGCCGCACACACCACCGCACACCCCCACGCACGGCCGCGCCCGTCCGCGCCCGCCCGTCGCCCTGCGCCACCCGGCCCGCGCACTCGACGCCCGCCAAAGCCCTTGTCGCGCCCGCCTCGAGGATCGCTCGAGCCGCCATGCCTGCCCGGCACCCCGAGCGGGCCGCCGGCGGCCGCTGCCGGACCCTACCGGCCTGCGCCCCCACCAGGCACATCGCCCCCCGGCCCCCGCGCGCACGGACGGTGCCCCGCGCGCACACCACCGCGCCACCGCACACCGGCGGCGGCCGGGCGCACCCTGCCGCGCAAAGCGCCGCGCGCCGCATGATGCAACCACAACGCACGGGGGAGGCGGCCGAGTTGAGTCTTCACGCACCTGTTGCCGACGGCGGCGGCCACGGCCACGGTCATGCCGTGGTGATCGGCCAGAGCCTCGCCGGGCTCACCGCGGCCCGGGCCCTGGCCCACTTCATGGACCGGGTCACCGTGATCGAACGCGACCGGCCGCCGCCCGGATCCGGACGCCGCCGGGGCGTACCCCAGGCACGCCACACCCACCGCCTCATGACCGCCGCCCAGCAGGGCCTGGAGCAGCTGTTCCCCGGCATCGCAGCAGACCTCGAGCGCGCCGGAGCGGTCCGCGTCCGCATGCCGGCGGACATGCTGCTGCTCGGCCCGGACGGCTGGCTGCCCCGCCACGACACCGGCCACTCGATGCTGAGCGCCGGCCGTGACCTGATCGACGCGGTGGTACGCGACCGGCTGCGCGCCGAGCCCAAGGTGGCCTTCCTCAACGAGCACGAGGTCGTAGCCCTGCAGGGCGGCCCCAACGACACGGTCACCGGCGTATGGGTGCGCGGCCGTCACCGGCAGGCGCCCGGCGGCCTCGGCCCTGCGCACCTGATATCCGCCGACTTCGTGGTGGACGCCTCCGGACACGACTCGCGCGCCCCCCAGTGGCTGGCCGCCCTCGGCTACCAGCCGCCCCGGGAATCGGTGACCGCCGCCCCGTCCGCCTGCGCCTCCGCCGTGTTCGCGCCGCCCGTCGGCCATGTCGCCGACTGGAAGAGCCTGTTCCTTGCCGCCGCGCCCGGCGATTCGCGCCAGGGCATGCTCCACCCCGTCGAGGGCGGCCGCTGGTCGGTGTCGCTGTGGGCCGGCGACGGCGAGCCGCCGCCCACCGACCACGCGGGGCTGCTGCGCGCCGCGGGCGCCCTGCGCCACCCCCTGCTGCGCGACGTCATCGAGGCCGCCACCCCCCTCGGCCCGGTCTACGGCTGGACCCCCGGCGCCCACCGGTGGCGCCGCTACGAGAAGCTGCGCCGCTTTCCCGACCGGTTCCTCGTCGTCGGCGACGCCCTCGCCACCCTCGATGCGGCCCACGGCCAGGGCATGACGCTCGCCGTGGAGTGCGCGCTCGTCCTCGACTGCATGCTGACCGTGCACGGCACCGCGACCGGCCTCAGCCACCGGCTGCGCCGGGCCCTGGCCCATCACGTGGCCCCCGCCTGGAAACTGAGCGCCCGAAACCTGCGCGCGGCAGGCGGGAACAGCGACGTGCCGGCCCGGCCCGGCCGGCGCAGGCGCTGGGCGGCCCGGTTCGGCAGGCGCTGGGCGGGCCGGATCGCGGGCGCCGCGGCCGCCGGTCCGCACACGGCGACGCTCCTGCACCAACGGCCCCGGACCACTGCCCCGCCAGGCACCGGGCCCGGCCCGGCCGCGGGCATGCCGCCCAGCACCACCCACGGCCCCAACGCGCGGCGGCGCCGCCCGGCCGCGCCGCCCGTACCCGCCAGCGGGGTCGGCGCCGGCACTCCCGGGCCGCGGCCCGCCGGCTCGTCGGCGCAGTGGCCGACCACCGCACCCGCAGGGGAGCGGCGCCGGCCGTGAGCGCCGCGCGCTGCCCGAACCGCGCGAAAGCACCCCCGCCGGCAGGCGCGGACGTACGCTGCCGTGGAGCACGGGGGCAACGCGACCGGCCGCGCCAAAAGGCGAGGCGGAAAACCGGGAGCGCAGGCGCGAGCCGGTGACCGGGGCGAGCGTCCCGGCCCGCCGGGCGGAGCGAGCGGGCAGCGGGACGGCTCGCAACTCGCTTGAGAATCCCTTGAGTCGGGGCCGGGCTCCGGCTCGAGCGTCGTTGTCCGGCCCTGTCGCACCTCGATAGCGTTCCCTCGCTCCAATGGCACGGGCCCGCTTTCGCCGCTGCTGGCCACCCCTCACCACCAGCCTGTCACGGGCCGGACGGGTGTGCCTGTGACGGCCGAGCGGCGAGGGGAGGGCGCGCGGGTAGTGAGCATCACCGAAGAGGCGCCGCGCAGCAGGCGCCAAGAGCCACAGGGCGAAAGCATCGCCGACTGGATGGACGGACGGCTCGGGACCTACAAATGGGGGACCCTGGCCCGCAAGATCTTCCCCGAGCACTGGTCGTTCATGCTCGGCGAGATCGCGCTCTACAGCTTCATCATCCTGATCCTCACCGGGATCTGGCTCACCCTGTTCTTCGACCCGAGCATGTCGGAGACCGTCTACCACGGCCCCTACGCCCCGCTGCAGGGCGTGGTGATGTCGGACGCCTACGCCTCCACGGTCAAGATCAGCTTCGAGGTGCGCGGCGGTCTGTTCATCCGCCAGCTGCACCACTGGTCGGCCCTGACCATGATCGCCGCGCTCAGCCTGCACACGCTGCGGCACTTCTTCACCGGCGCGTTCCGCAAGCCGCGCGAGGTCAACTGGCTGATCGGCTTTTTGATCCTCGTCCTCGCCATCGTGGAGGGCTTCCTCGGGTACTCACTCCCCGACGACCTGCTCTCGGGCACCGGCCTGCGCATCTTCGAGGGCATCACCCTCGCCATCCCGCTGGTCGGCACCTACCTGCAGATGTTCATCTTCGGCGGCGAGTTCCCCGCGCACGACATCGTGCCCCGGTTCTACAGCTTCCACATCCTGCTGGTCCCGGGCATCATGCTGGCCCTGACCGTCGTGCACCTGATCCTGGTCTTCTACCACAAGCACACCCAGTTCCGGGGCCCCGGCCGCACCGAGAACAACGTCGTCGGACAGCCCCTGGTGCCGAACTACACGGCCAAGGCCGGCGGCTTCTTCTTCATGATCTTCGGCCTGCTCGCGCTGATGGCAGGCATCGCCTCCATCAACCCGGTGTGGCGGTTCGGCCCCTACCGCCCCGACCAGATCTCCCAGGGCTCCCAGCCCGACTGGTACATGGGCTTCCTCGAAGGCGCGCTGAGAGCGATGCCCGCCTGGGAGTTCACCATCGCGGGCCACTACACCGTCAACCTCGGCGTCATCATCCCCGCCGTCGTCGTACCCACCGTGATGGCGACCGTGCTCGCCCTGTGGCCGTTCCTGGAGACCTGGGTCACCGGCGACAAACGCGAGCACCACCTCCTGGACCGGCCGCGCGAACAGCCCGTACGCACCGCGTTCGGCTGCGCCTTCATCGCCCTGTACCTGGTGCTGTTCTTCGGCGGCGCCAACGACATCCTGGCCGAGCGCTTCCACCTGTCCCTGAACCAGATCACCTGGGCGGTACGGATCGGCGTCTTCCTCGTCCCGGCGCTCACGTACATCGTCACCAAGAGGATCTGCCTGGGCCTGCAGCTGCGCGACCGCGACAAGCTCCTGCACGGCCGGGAGACCGGAAGGATCAAGAGGCTGCCGCACGGCGAGTTCGTCGAGGTGCACGAACGCCTCGACCGCGAGCGGGAGTACACCCTGCTGTCCAGGGAGATCCCCGAGGTGCTGCCGGCACCCGAGCCGGAACACGACGGCGTGCCCAACCCGCGCAGCCGCAAGCAGGCACTGCGCCACCGGCTCAGCCGCTGGCTGTTCGGCGGACAGGTCGCCACCCCGACACCGCAGGAGATGCAGCAGGCCCTGGAGCATCACGGCCACGCACCCGACGGGCACGCCGCCGGCGGAGAACTGGAGTCCAGCGGCCACGGCTCCGCCTCGGGGACGTGAGACCGGCGGGGCAACCGACCGGCTGACGGCACGCCCCCCGCGCGAGGGGGCCGAAGACCGCGGCGCGGGTGAGCAGAGCACTGCTC
>NZ_JBEXYL010000207.1:0-6802 GCF_040630895.1 Streptomyces sp. NPDC005728 | reverse complement strand
TCGCCCGCACGGAGCGACGAGTGGTCAGCTACTGGTCGTGCTACTACCGCGGAATGGGCGGAAAGTACAGAGTGTTCGGGACCTATCCGGGTTCCGCGCTCATGGAGGCGTTCCGGGCTGCAGCATCGGAACACCTGGGCGCGCCGTGGCCGCGCAACACGCCACCTCCCCTGACGGGCGCGGCCGACGGGCTTGCCTGAGCGGTGGTCGCCGCCCCAATCTGGCGAAGGCCATTGTGCCGGCGGGCGAAAGAGCCTGCGCGGCCTGGCGGCCCGTCGCCTTCTTCGCCGCGGCCTTCTTGGCAGGCTGCTTCCTCGCGGCTGCCTTCTTCTTCGGCTTCGTTATCTCGTGCGCCGCGGCCGGCTCTCCGCGGGCCTCCTTCGCCTTCTGCACCGAATCGATCATGGGGCGGCGCATCCGTCCGGGCGACTGGCTTCGGGACGAGCACGAAACCGTCCTGGTAGTACAGCCCGCGGAGTGGTCAGGCAATGTGGCTCTGGTGAATCATGCGGCCCTTGGTCCAGTCCGTACCGCCTCTTGCCCGGTACGGCAGCCTCAGCCACCACAAGACGGCGTTGCCGGACTGGTCCACGAGTTCGATGTTGTCGTCCGTGAGCTCGTTGATGACGTATGCGGACAGCACGTCATGCGTTTGCACCTCCAGCTCCAGGGAGCCGAGATAGGAGGCCAGCTTCTTCTGCAGAGCACGGCGCCGGTTGAACCACCAGCTCTCGCGGTGGGGCAGCGGATCGGGCACCAGAGAGGCCAGCATCCGGTCGACGTCAATGAGTTCCGGCCCCAGCCCCGGCCCCGCCGGCGCTCTGTCCCCCAGTAGGCCGAGCAGATAGGCCAGCTGGGCGTCGACCCCGTGTTTAAAGGGCTCCTGGACGCCGTCGTCCACTACTTGAAGCGTCGGCGGCCGAAGCGGCCCGGCGTCGTAGGTGGAAGGGTCGGACACCTTCACCAGGCGTGGGTCGTAGCGAGTCAGGAGGCGGTTTTCTTCCTTGTACTCCCGCATCAGTGCCACGACGTACTGGAGTTTGCCCGGGATCTCGACGTCTTCTCCCACGGAGCCGACGTTCCGCAGTGACCTGAGGTGATCGCGTTGCGCGATGGACGACATGGTGGTGGCCCGGTCCCTGAACGACAACGGTTCGACCACTCCCGGGAGTCCAGGCACCAGACCGTCACCGTCGACCTCACCGACGATGCCCAGCGCCATAGCGCGCCAGCGCGCCCTGAGTTCCGCTGCGTGTTCCTGCGGAAGGCGCAGCGTCAGCACATGCAGGACGCGCCATAACGCAGCCAAGTCCGAGGGAGGCACTAGTTCGGCCTCGTCATCGGGTAGCAGTTCGGGGCGGAGCCGAGCGCTCGTGGCAGACATGCCCGGCTCGGTGAGGATGCGGAACTCCTTGCTGAGGAACGCACGCAGGAGATCGGGACCCGAGAGGTTGACCGGCTGCTGGCGTCTCAGTTTGGCTTCCTGGTGTGCCTGCTCGCGGATGCGCTCTGCCTCCGCTCGGGCCTCTTTGAGGGCTTTTTCTGCCTCCCCGCGCAGGAGGGAGGCGCGCTGCAGCTCAGTGGCAGCTTCCTCTCGGAGGTGCTCGATCTCGTCGGCCTGCCTGTGTTGCGCTTCCTCGGCTTCCTTTGCAAGGCGCTTCTCAGCCTTGGCCGCCCGGGTGACCATGTACTTGGCTCTCATCCAGTGCTGGCGCCACTCCTCCTGCAGACTGGCGTCGCCCGGCCGGAGCTGGCGGATCAGTTCCATGATGAAGTCGAAGCTCGGGAGCCTCTTGCCGTTGAACACCTCAGACAGCGTCGATGTGGGCAGGGTGTAGCGGCCGTCTTTTTTCGACTGTTTGTAGAGGGTCAGCTTCGCAGGTGCACCACAGGCGATGTGGAGGATCTCCAGGGCGGTCGCGAACTCTTCCAGCACCCGTTCCCGGGCCAGCAGCAACTCCTGGTCGCTGAGGTCCGAAAGATCATCCGTGGGCATGTCCCCCCACTCCTGCCGCCGAAAGCCCCAGCCTATGCCCCCAAGCAGGAACATCCGCCTGTATCCGCGAACATCCATGAACATCGCCGAGAAGACTTCCGGTTCGGTCGGACATGGATCAATTCGCGTTTGCCGCAGCAACTTTCAAAGTTGTCCGGGTTCACCCAGCATTGTGGGATCCTCCCGCCGTCCCTCCGCCAATAGAAGGCACCGCCGCTTGTCCTGCCCCGGGGGTCGGGAGCCGCAGAAGTACCGGCGGGGAGAGGAAGAACGATGACGCACACGGACGAAGCGAAGGCAGCAGACATCGAGAACGCGGCCTGGACGATCAGCCTTCAGCGCCGCGGCCTTGAGGTGAAGGCCGGCCGGCATCTGCACCTGTCGCTGTCACGGACGCTGCTCTGGTGGCTTGCCAGCGTTGTCGGCGCAGCTAGCGCGAGCCCGTACTGGACGACCCTGATCCGTTAGGCAGCACGCGTGGCACCGGCGCGGCAAGGAACCCTTGCCGCGCCGGTGCCACCCGGACGTCCAACAACCGATCGGTTGTTGGACACGGGCCCCGAAGCGGGCTGGGCACCGTCACCAGCAGCGTCATGTGACATCGAGATGAGAAGCCTGACTGACACGAGGGTGAGACGTCGCACTTTGTGACGCGTGACCTGCATTTCCGCACAACCCTGAGGGGTGGGCAGAAGTCTCCTTCCGCGACATGCAGGTCATGGCCGTCCTGCACGCCGTGGAAGGGGACTCTGTGCGTTCATGGGGATCGAAGCTGTTCGGCACCGCTGTCGTGGTCACGCTGCTCGCCGGTTGCGGCGGGGGCGGCTCCGGCGCCGCGTCGGAATCGGCATCGGCACTGCCACCCGCCCCGCGGAGCAAGCTGGTGGACGTGTTCGAGAAGCTCCCGCCGGGCGGCCTCATGCTCATCGACTATCTCGACCTGCGCACGGCCCGGCCGCTGATGGCCCGGGACAAGGAGTTGTACGCGTTCCCGCCGTACTACTACATCCATGACATGTACGACTTCCGGCACCCGGCAGAGAGCGGGAACGATTCGCTGGTGATCAAGCCGACGGCCAAGGAAACCTACGGGTACGACGAGACGGACGTGGACACCGCGGTCTCGTACGAGACCGACGGAAATTACCTCACGGGCCGCTTCGACAAGAAGGCGATCGCCGCCTCCTCCTCCATGGGGGCAGGGCTCGACTCGCTCACGGACAGCGTCATCTATCGCGTCATGAGCGCGCCCAAGGGCAAGACCCTGGCCGACGACCCGTCGTACGTCGCCGTGGCCAACTGCCTCGGCACCGTCTTCACGGCGAACTTCGACCGTAAATACGCGCGCAACAGCAGAGCATTGCTGGCGGCCGTCGGCACCCGGATGGGCACCGACGGCAAGCCTGTCTCGAAGCTGTGCGCCCTGAGCGGCTCGCGCAAGGACGCCGACGAACTGGCCGGGATGCTGCGTGCGTTCACTGCGAAGGGCAAGCCGTTCGAGGGCGCGACCGTCGCGGTCGAGGAGCGGGACAAGCCGATGGTCATGATGAGCTGGAAGAACCAGGCGCGGCCCGGACTCCGGGTCGGCCAGCACCGCCTGCTCGGCTACGGGAAATGGGGCGACGCCCGGAACCAGCCCGATTTCACCATGACGAACGATTCGGTGTGAGGCGCGTCTCACCGCCGCCCTTTGTATTACCTCCACAAGAAGCGCTCCATGTCCGGACGTATCCATGACTGGGCTGCGGAAGTCACTGGTGGCCGCGACCGCGACGAACTACTCCAGAGCAAGCGCAAGTTCGCCCATCGGGACCAGGGCGACATGGAGCTGATGCTCGACAACTTCACCGCCGGGTGCCGCAAGGCACTCCGCCCCACTGAGCGGGACCGGCCAACACGTAGGGGCCTCCTGCGACGCCGCTGAGCCCTCGCCCGGCTACCGGGCCAGCGTGACGGTGATCGGCACGTCAGGGCATCGGCCAAGCTCCTCGGAGAGCGATGCCCACGCGGCCCCTGGATGGACCGGTCGTCGTATGGCGAGACCACTCGCCGCCGGTGAGCGTGCAGTTCGGACCCTGCTCAGGTGCTACGACGGCTTCGGCCTTCAGCACCTCCGCCCGTGTGTTGCAGCCGTCCCTGTCGGCGTCGACCCAGTGCTTGAACTTGCTGCGCTCGTAGCCGGTGCGGTCCTCGGTCCGGACCGGGAGCTGGGCCAGAACGTTCCCTACGGGGGCGGTAATCGTGGTGCCGGGTTCGGCGGCCGGGACGGGGTGGGCGGTCGCGGGGATGAGCAGGGCAGCGATCAGGGCCGTGACGGCGGTGTGGGCGAAGCGCACGACGATTCCTCTCGGAGATCACGTCAGTTCGTGATCTTCGTAGCGGCTCCGTTCTGCGGCTCGCCCGGGACCGGTGACGGTTGTACCCGATCGGGCGGCAAGTCTGATGGTCGGCTCTTCATGGTGGCCGCCTGGGATCCGCGTGTGGCAGACGTCCCCGAAAACCTGATCGAGCTGGAGCGTGTCGCCGAGTTGGAGCGTGCCCTCCTGGCAGCCCTCTCCGGCGAGGAGTACGACGTCGGGTGTGAGTAGTTGCGGTACAGAAAGTGCCGTTGAGATTGATCATCGTCGGCTAGCACACGGGATGCGGCTGCGGCCGAGGTTCGTGGAAAGGTCGCCCGGCGGCTGTTGACGCTGGTTACGGTCCGCCTCGTGCCGGTGGAGTTTCTGACTGATGAGCAGGCGCACGGGACGTTCACCCAGGCGCCCACGCGCCTGGAGCTGGAGCGGTTCTTCTTCCTCGATGACGACGACCGTGACCCGATCGCGCTGCGGCGTACGGACGCGCACCGGCTGGGCATGGCGGTGCAGATCTGCACCGTCCGCTACATCGGCCGGTTCTTGGGCGATGATCCGCTGGCGGTGCCGTGGGAGGTCGTGGAGTACCTGGCCGGGCAGCTCGGCATCGAGGACGCCTCGTGCCTGAAGCGGTATCCGGAACGGCGCAGGACGCCGTACGAGCACGCGGAGGAGATCCAGGAGCGGTTCCAGTACCGCGACTTCACCGACCGGCGGTGGGGGTGGGAGTTCCGCGGGTTTCTGTACGGGCGGGCGTGGACGCATGCCGGCGGCACAACCGACTTCGACTACGCGCAGCTCGCCGGCGGCACCATCCAGTTCCGGAATGCAGAGTTTTCCGACAGCACCATCGGCCTTCAGGAACACGCGCTTCTCTGGCAGCACCGTCCACTTCGCCCGGGCGCGACTCTCCGGCGGCACAATCGACTTCCACGGCGCGGTGTTCTCCGGCGGCATGGTCAACTCCGTGGGCACGGAGTTCTCCGACGGCACCGTGTCCTTCGCCGGTGCAGCGTTCTCCGGCGGCACCTGAAGTAGTGTGAACGGCGGCGTCCAGCACTTTCGACTGGGCGTTGACGAGATCGCTCGGAATGCTCGCCGACGCCCTGGCGGTGTAGGAGACGGCCTTGTAGATCGCCAGTGTGGACCCGTGCCGGATGACAGCCACGCTGATGGGGGACTTCATGCCCTCCTCACCGGACTCGACAACCCACTTGAGCCGGAAGGCGACCCCTTCATCGCCCCGCGGGGGAGCTTTGGTGGCTTCGACGTCGTCGTACATCACCTTCATGGCGTCTGCGACCGCCTCGAATCCCGTGCAGGACTTCAAGCCTTCCATGAGCAACTGTCAGGAGTTCTAGGTCGGTTGAGGTGTGTCACGCTGCGGCGGAGCCCTCGGAGCGTTCGACGAGGTGACGTTCTCGAAGCGGGCGTCGGCCCGAAGCTGTTCGGGTTCGTCGCGCTTGCCCTCGGCGATCGATCGGGGCCAGCTGTCGACCAACACAGCCGGTCTATGCGATCACGGTGCCGGTCAGCGTTCGACTACTTGAATGTGTTGCTTCAGCTCCTCGGCGATGCGCGCTGTGTCTCCGCTTGCGGGCATGCGCCAGTCTGTCTCGATTCCCTCTTCGACGGCGGGCTCCGAGCTGAAGCGGATCAGGTCCGGTGAGGGAAGGAACGAGTCGCGGAGCCAGGCGATGAAGACGGCCGCTTCATCGGCGGTGTTGTCGGTGAGGACGACCGTGTCCCGGCCTTCGTTGCTGGCGAAACCGGTGAACTCGATTCCGTCCTCCGTCACGGCCCAGAAGGAAAGGCGGAGTTGCCTGCCCTGCCTCGTCTCGTAGCGGACTTCGGAGAATCGGGCTTCGAGAGCGGCACCGAAGGCGGCAAGGTCGAGGTTCCAGCCGCCGGGGTTCTTGGCTGGTGCGTAGAGCAGGTAGGTCGTCTGGTAGTCGTCGAGATTCATTGCGGGGAGCGTCCTTTGTCGTCCGGGGCTATGGCACGTACCGGGAGGTGCCCTTGACGCCCTGTGCCGCCATGAGCGTCTGCCAGTAGGCTGCCGCGTCATTGTCGTTGGTGATGATCTCCAGGCCTCGGATCTGCTCGTGGTGCGTCATGGCCTGCTTGTAGTCGCCAAGTTCGTCCTCGTCCTTGCCTACGAGGATGTCCTTCTTGCTCCACTTCTTCTTGCCGTTCCTGTCGTACTTGTCTTCAAGCTCGAACGTGTCAGGCGTACGCCACGAGTTCTTCTTGCATTCGTCGTCCGTGTCCTGCACGTACTTGGCGTCGATCATGTAGCCGTCGGCTGGCCGCATGCCATCGGCGGCGATGGCGCCTTTGCGGGCGCCTGCGGGCAGCGCTCCTTCGGCGACCCAGGCCACATCACCCACGCCACCAACGTCGCCACCGACCAGCTCAACTCCCACGCCCGACCCTGGATCTGGGGCAGACC
>NZ_JBEXYL010000206.1:0-6839 GCF_040630895.1 Streptomyces sp. NPDC005728 | reverse complement strand
ACACCAACCCACCCCCAAATCCCGAGACATTCTTGTGTGGTATGTCGTCCCCGGCGGGGGCCGCCCCCCGGCGCCCCCCCCCGCCCCCCGCCGCCGCCCCCCCCGCCACCCCCCGGCCGGCCCGGGGCGGTCTCCGCCCGGCCGGCGGCCGCGGGACCGGGGGTCGACCCGGCCGCGGCACTGCAGCGCATGTACGTCGACACGAGCCCGTCCAGTTCGGCGCATCTGAGCCTGAACGCGGAGGTGCTGGGGCCCGAACGGATGCTGTTCGGCACGGACTCACCCCCGCTGGCCGTGCCGCTGGAGGAGCAGATCCGCATGATCGAGAAGCTGCCGGTCGACAAGGCGTCGCAGCAGCTCATCCTCGGTGGCAACGCCGAGGCCCTCTTCGACCTCAGGAGTCGTCCGTGACCACTACGCAAGAGGCCGTCACGGCGGCCGAACGCTGTACCCCGGAGTTCCGTCGGGACCCTCACTCGGTCTACGCCCATCTCCGCGACGCGGCGCCGGTCTGCCCCATGAGACCGCCGCACGGCAACGAGACGTACCTGGTCACCCGGTACGAGGACGCCCGGGCCGCCCTGTCGGATCCGCGGTTGAGCAAGGACATGTACGGGGCCATGGACGCCTACCGGAGGATCTTCGGTGACTCGTCCGTCGCGCTGGACGACAACATGCTCAACTCCGACGCGCCCAAGCACACGCGGCTGCGCAGGCTGGTCAACTCCGCGTTCACCCCACGGCGTGTGGAGGCGCTGCGGCCGAAGATCCAGGACATCGTCCGGGGCCTGCTCGACGAGTGCCCGACCCGGGATCCCTTCGACCTGCTGCCGGTCTTCGCGTTCCCGCTGCCGATCATCGTGATCTGCGATCTGCTCGGTGTACCGCCCGAGGAGCGGTCGCGGATGCAGAACCTGTCCTCCACGGTGGCCCAGAGCGGTTTCAACGAGGAGGCCAAGCGGGCCCAGCAGAAGGCGGAGGAGGATCTGCACGCGTACTTCTCGGATCTCCTCGCCGCCAAGCGGAGCCGTCCGGGTGACGATCTCCTGAGTGCGCTCACCACGGTCCGGGACGACGACGGCGGGCTGACCGAGAACGAATTGGTCTCCACGGCGTTCCTGCTGATGTTCGCGGGGCACAAGACGACCGCGTATCTGATCGGCAACGCCGTGCATCACCTCCTGTCCCATCCCGAGCAGCTGCGCGCCGTGCGGGAGAACGGGGAGCTGATGCGTGCCGCGGTCGAGGAACTGGTGCGCTACGACGGCTCCGTGGAAAGCGCGACGTTCCGCTACGCGACCGAGGACGTGGAGTACAGCGGGACGCGGATTCCCAAGGGCGCCCTGGTCCAGATCGCGATCAGTTCGGCCAACCGCGACCCGCTGAAGTTCGACGCCCCGGACGAGTTGAATGTGGCGCGTGCGGGCAACGCGCAGGATGCCCATCTGGGGTTCGGGCACGGCAGCCACTACTGCCTGGGAGCCCCGCTGGCCCGGCTGGAGATGCAGCTGGCTCTCACCGCTCTGTTCGACCGGTTCCCGAGGATGACTCTGGCCGGCCCTCGCGGTGAGGCGCGGTGGCTGGAGGTTCCCTTCCCCGCCTTCCGCGGCCTCGCCGAGCTTCCGGTCGTGCTCGATCCCGCCGGGTGACGGACGCGCAGGAGGCCGGTTCTCGCCTCGGGGGGATGGCCCGGCCCGCGCTACGGCCGGCGTCGGTGCCTGGCGTTTGATCTGCCGACCGCCGACGGCGGCGCATGCCGCCGTCGGACCGGTGGGTGTGCCTGATCGGGGCCTTCGCGACAGGCGTGGTCACCAGTACCGGAGCACTGCCGGACAGCCGCCCGGCTCACGCCGCCCTCTGCGGCCGCGCCACCGCCGCCGCCAGGAACGTCAGCGGCCCGGTGGAGACGATCCGGAACCTCATCCGCTGGTGCGGCGAACCGAGCCCTGGGGAGAGGCTCGGCCCCGACACCGCCCCCGCACTGCTGACAGCGGCCGGGGACAACCCGCAGCGGACGGCCGGCGAGGCGCCCTTCGCCGTCCTCTGCGGAGCGATCCCCGTGGAAGCCTCCTCCGGCAAGGCCCGGCGCCGCCGACTCCACCGGGGCGGTGACCGCTCGGAGGGTCGCCATGCCCCATCGGGGGACGGCGCGAAGCCCGGTCGCGTCGATCAATGGCCATCGCCCCGCCGGGATCACGCATCGCCCATGTGCACGGTGCGGACAGCGCACCTGGTGGGCAAGGTCACGTCACGATGCTTCGACCGGGGAGGGCACGGGGGAGTCTGTGGTTTCCGGCCGCCGTGGCACGTCCTGCGTGACGTGCGATATATGCGATCGATGCCCGTTTGCGGATACTTTGGTGCGCTTGCCCTGCCCACGGCGTCACGTCATCGAGTGCACCGTCCCGTCGATCGTCCAGGAGACCCATGCGCCCTCGCACACCCTCGATCCCGCGTATAGCCTCCGCTCCGCCCGTCGCCCTGGCCGGCGGTGCCCTGGCCGTCGGCGTGGGCGGCGTGTATCTGGCGGGACTGTTGCTCACGGGCGGGGAGATCGAGGCGGGTACGACCGTGCGCGGCGTGGACATCGGGGGCCTGAGTCGCGCGGACGCCGTCCGGGAGCTGGAGAAACACCTGGCGCCGACCGGCTCGCGCGAGCTGGCCGTGACGGTCGGTGACCACAGAGGCACGGTCGATCCGCGGCAGGCCGGACTCAGTTTTGACGTCGAGCAGACCGTGGACCGGGCGACGCGTACCGGCTCCGATCCGTTCAGCGTGGTCGGTGGGCTGTTCCACTCGGGCGGCGGTGACATCGAGCCGGTCGTACGCGTCGACGAGAACAAGACCCGCGCCACTCTCGCGAAACTGGCCACATCTCTTGATCAGAACGTCCGGGACGGCGCGGTCACCTTCACGGACGGCCGGGTCGAGCAGGTGGCCTCACGCCGCGGCTACGCGCTCGACGTGGACGCCGCGGTCGGCACTCTGCGCAGCTCCTTCCTGCGCGGCAAGCCCGGCCCGGTCACAGCCCTGCCCGCCCGCGAGACCGAACCGAAGGTCACGGCGGCAGAGGTACAACGAGCGGTGCGCGAGTTCGCGCAGCCGGCCATGTCGGCACCGATCACGCTCACTGCGGGTGACAAGCGCTTCACGATCAGCCAGGCCGCCCTGGGGCAGTACCTCACGATGCGACCGGACGGGACCGGCAGGCTGACGCCAAGACTCGACGCCGAGGGCCTGCGCACAGCGCCCGAGCTCGCCGGCCTCGACAGTGGGACCAAGAACGCCGGCCTGCGGCTCGACGGCGACAAGGTCGTGGTGGCCGACGACGCCAGGTTCGGCCAGGAGGCCACCGACAAGGCGCTGAGCAAGGCCGTCCTGCCGCTGCTCACCAAGTCAGGCACCGCGACGCGCACCGGCGAACTGAGCACTCGCAGGATCCAGCCCGAGGTGACCCGTGAGAACGCCGCGCGCCTGGGACTGAAGGAGAAGTTGTCCTCCTTCACCGTCAACTTCGAAAAGGCCCCGTACCGCACCAAGAACATCGGCCGGGCCGCGGAGCTGATCAACGGCTCCGTGATCATGCCGAACGAGACGTGGAGCCTCAACCGGACCGTAGGCCGGCGCACCGAGGCCAACGGCTTCGTCGAGGGCATCATGATCCTCGACAACGAGTTCACGAAGGCGTCCGGCGGCGGGGTCTCCAGCGTGGCCACCACTGTCTACAACGCGGCGTTCTTCGCCGGGGTGAAGTTGGTGGAGCACGGCGCCCACTCCTTCTACATCGAGCGCTACCCGGAGGGCCGTGAGGCGACAGTCGCCTGGGGCAGCCTGGACCTGAAGTTCAAGAACGACTCCGGCAACGCCATCTACATACAGGCCGAGTCCACCGACACCTCCGTGACCGTCACCTTCCTCGGCACCAAGAAGTACGACGAGATCAAGTCGGTCAAGGGGCCGCGCACCCATGTGAAGCAGCCGGCGAAGAAGGTGAGCACCGACGAGAAGTGCGTGCCGCAGACACCGCTGGAGGGCTTCGACGTCACCGTGGAACGGGTCTTCTACAACGACGGCCGGGAAGTCGCGCGGGAGCCGCTCCGCACGCACTACGCCCCACGCGACGAGATCACCTGCGAATGATCCCGGGCCCGGCGTCGGACATGCCGGCCATGGCCGAGGGGGACGGCCGAGCCGTCAGGTGGTCTCGGGGCTGCCGTCACGGTGGGCGCCGGTCGTGCGCGAGGCGGGCGGGAGCAGGCCGTGCGGGACCGACACCGGATACTTCGTCAGCGACCACCCGGCGCCCGCCTCACCGCAGCTCCCCGACCCGGCGCTCGGCACCGAACTGCGGGATCTGGCCGAACAGCTCACCGCCCACCGCGGTCCAGGCCTTGATCACCCTGCTCGGACAATCGCTGCCAGGACGTGCGAGCACCCCCTTACGATCGTCGGGTTGCCGGTCGGCTGCCGCAGGCGCGCCGCCCGGCCGTTGCCGAGGGGGAACCGGGGTGTGGCTGTGACGTGGCGATGGCGCAGGGAGAAGGGCGGGAAGCCGGCCTCCGGCGATGCGCCGGAGGCCGAACCGTCACCCGAGACGACGCCGGGGAACGTGAAAGCCCATCAATGGGCCCACCGGTGGGGAGCCTGGGGCGAGGAGTGGCAGGACTGGTTGCGCCGATCCCAGGTGGGGATCGATCTGCTGGTGTGGTGGAGGGACGAAGGAGACGACCTGCTCGCCCTCGTCGGCCCTGATCGCTACCGCGACCGTCTTGCCGAACTTCTGTCCATGGCCTCGCCCCGTGACGTGGCGGCCATGGGCATCGGATGCACACGCCGTCTCGACAGGCCCTGTCGAGACCCGAAGACGTGCAGCCAGGACCCGGCCGACGGTGGTACGGGCGTCGTCCGGACCCGCAGCGGTCCCGTCCCAGGCGCATGCAGCGGCTTCACGGACTGCTGGAGCACGTACGGGATCGACGTCGCGTTCACCCCCGGCGACCGGCACCGTGCGGTGCACATCCAGAACCCGTCGGACCACTGCATGCTCTGGATCGACGGCGTCCGCGTCGCGGAGGGGGTGTCGCTGGAGCATTCCGGGTACTGGGCAGACGAGCGGTTCTACGTGGTCCAGGCCGCGGGTCCGGAGAACCACCCGCAGCAGGGCCTGGCGATGGGAAACCTTGCCTGGAACATCCTGTCGCTGGTCGTCCACGACGTCGAGCGAGCCACCACACAGGTGCTCGTGCCCAAGGCCACAGAGACGTGGACCTATCCCGTACTGCGGGTGGACGGCCAGACCCTGTGCGTCTATCCGGACCTCGAGGCGTGCGAAGGCGCTCTGCCGGACCGTGTGCTCCCTGTCGAGCCGCTGCCGTCGGTCTGACCACGGCAGCGGCATCCCGGGCTCTTCCTGACCGACAGCGCGCCGACCCGTGATGCGTGAACGCCTCGACACCGGGACAGGCGACGGCGATCACGGGACTGGGTGCTGGCATGCGCACGGCGACCCTCCTTCTGACGCACCAACTCCCCCAGCAGGCCGTCGCGCTGGGGGAACACGCCGTCCTTCCGCCACTTGGCGAAGGCGCCGCAGACGGTCTCCCAGGGTGGGAAGTCGTGCGGCAGGTAGCGCCATTGCACTCCGGTGCGGTGCACGGTCAAGATCGATTGTCAGTGGTGGGTGAGACGATAGGAGCATCGAGTCAGAAACAGGGGGAGCTGTTATGTCCGGAAGCCAGAACTACATCAATCACGTTGCTCTTGTACTGGATGCCAGTTCGTCCATGTCGCACCTCAGCCGCAAGGTCGTCGAAGTCGCAGACCAGCAGATTGCATATCTTGCTCGCCGATCGAGGGAACTGGACCAGGAAACCCGCGTCACGGTGTACGTCTTCGCAGACAAGGTGGAGTGCGTCATCTACGACAAGGACGTACTGCGAATGCCCTCGCTGAAGCAGCTGTATCGGGTCGGTGGAATGACGGCTCTGCTGGCAGCCGCACTGAAGTCACAGCGGGAGCTGGCACAGACAGCTCAACTGTACGGCGACCACAGCTTCCTGACGTTCGTACTCACCGACGGGCAGGAGAACGCAAGTCATCGTTGCTCGGACGCCCCGACCAAGGATCCGCGTGAACTGGTCGAGGCCGTGGCCAAGATGATCGCGACTCAGGAGGACAACTGGACGCTGGCCGTCCTTGTGCCGGACCAGATGGGCAAGCGCGAGGCCATGCAGTGCGGTTTCCCGAAGGACAACATCGCCATCTGGGACGCCACGAGCACACAGGGTCTCGAGGAGGCCGGGCAGGTCATCCGGCAGGCCACCGAGAATTTCATGGTGGGCCGAACCAAGGGCATCCGGGGATCGCGAGCGGTGTTCTCCACAGGTACGGAGGCGGTCAACAAGGACACCATCAAGGCGGCCGGCCTCACCCCGGTGAATCCGTCGGAATACCAGCTGATCCCGGTGGCTCGTGACGCGGCGATCCGGGACTGGATCATCGAATGCGGGCACACCTACCGTACCGGTGGCGCGTTCTACCAGCTGAGCAAGTCGGAGAAGATCCAGGCACGGAAGCAGATTGCGGTGCTGGAGAAGAAGACGGACCGGGTGTACACGGGGCCCGAGGCCCGAGCCCTGCTCGGTCTGCCGAATGTGGAAGTTCGCGTCAAGCCGGACCACAACGACGACTTCACGATCTTCGTGCAGAGCACCAGCGTGAACCGGAAGCTCGTACCGAACACGCGGCTACTGCTTATGCTCTGACGCCTTTGGAAACCCCAATGGGACCCGGAGATCTCGTCGGCCCGGCACCGGGCCGCTGGAGCCCGCTTCGCGGGC
>NZ_JBEXYL010000205.1:0-6923 GCF_040630895.1 Streptomyces sp. NPDC005728 | reverse complement strand
TTCCCCGGCCCACAACCTGACACCAGCAAGGTCCCCACCCATAACCACACCAACGACCGAGCTGGCCAGCAGTCACGACAAGGACCGTTGCAGTATTAGCGGGGGTGCGGGGAGTCGGCCGACCTCACATCAACCTCAACCCGGACCACCCCCGCCGCGCCCTCCGCGGGCGACGCACGCGGGTCTAGGGGGTGCTGGCAGGCGTTCCGCGCCAGTAATGAGTGCCTATGGTCCGGCCGTTGAGCTTCACCATGCCGGCGTGGTCGACGCCCTCCGTGTGCGGATCGAGGGTGCATTCGACGTCGATACCCTCGTCAGACTTGCTTCGCGCCCCACATGCGTCCCGCTTTGCGGACACCCGGAACCGGCGCATCGTGACGAGCCGGAACCTGTCCTCCCACGGCCGCGCGTTGGCGTGTGCCTGTGCCACCTCTACCGGGTCGTCGCCCGGCCTCAGGGGGATCATCACGAGCCGTCCGGCCACTTCGAGAAAGGTATCCTCGGGCAGCTTCTCCAGATCCCCAGTGCTTGTTACCTCGGGGTGAGGGTGGGGACCACTGCTCACTTGCAATCCCCCCTCGTCGACTGGTGCCGCGCCATCTGGACGTACAAGTCGGACGCCTTCGACTGGTCGAACTCGTTGCAGCGCGGGTCCGTAGCAAGGTCAATCTGACGCTGAAGAGCGGCGCATGCGGCACATCCCGATTTCGGCTTGGGATGCGAATACGTCGTTGGGTCCATGAGCTGAATCGGGACATCCCGAAGCACTGTCTCCATTGCCATCCCTGCACCTCCGCCACGTCGTCTTACGGACGACACTAGGGAGTTGTTGCCGTGGGATTCCACGAAGTTCTATGAGGTTCTACGCAGCTTCAGTCGAGGGAGTCAATCGCTGCCGAGACGAGACCCCGCGCGTCGGAGCCGAAGACCGCGAGTGACACCATTTCCTCGAAGGCACGGACGTACATGGCGATCTCACCAGGCGCGGTTACCGTGACTGCCGCCGTCAGCAGCTCTACCGATACTCGGTCCTCGTCGAACATCGTGAAGGTCTCCAGTGTCCACATGGCCCGCTCACGCCCTGCGGGAATGATCCCGACGGACACGGCTGGCAGTGCCATCACGGAGAGGAGGTAGCCAAGTTGCCCAGCCATGACGGCGGGCTCTCCGACAACATGGCGGAGGACGGACTCCTCCAGCAGGAACGCAAACCGGTGCCGGCCCTCGCGGACGATGTGCGACCGCTCCACGCGCGCGGCAGCCGCGTCTTCGACGTCATCCGGCGCCCCATGGACGCGTGCGATGTTGCCAAGCAGCGCGGCAGCATACTCGTAGGTCTGGACGAAGCCAGGGACCACGGTGGAGCTGTAAACGCGGAACGTCTTCGTTCGCTCGTAGAGGGGGACGCGGGACTCCTGCAGCCGTCGAAGCCCCGAACGCTGCACACGACGCCACTCCAGATACATGGAGTCAGCCGTACGGTTCGCCGCTAGTAGATCCGGGATCTGCCCCTCTGCGTCACACGCGAGACACCACGCACGGATGTCGTCGTCCGACGGGGGCGTAGTCGCGCTCTGGAGGCGCGACACCTTCGACGGCTGCCACCCGGCACGAGCCGCCACCTCCCTGCCCGACAGCCCTGCGTCACGGCGGATCTCCCGAAGCTTCTCCGCGATTGCGCGGCGAGCCTCGTCGAGGGCGGCAGACGGGTAGGGAGACTGCATCAGTGGGCGGCGCTCAGATCCTGTAGTCCGCGTGCGGGATGGCACGCTGCCAGACGGCCTCGAACGCTTCTGCGTGGCGCTTCACGACGTCAGGTGCGTCCTCCATGACGTCCTGGACGAACCGGCCGTTACCCGCGAACAGGCTGAAGCGGATAAGCCGGTCGTCGAAGATCCAGAGATCATTGCCCGGGAGGAGCAGGTCCGACGCCAGGCGCCGCGGGAGCCATCGCACGTCTTCGCCGGCCGCAAGGTTCTGCGGCGTGCACGAGTGCTCGTAACGGATGTACTCGCTCACGGGCTCCGAGACGACGCGGGCGCGACGCATGACCACTCCACGCCCCACTGCGTCGGCTACAGCGCCGTGAAAGTCGTTCCACCACGACGACCGGTCTTCGAGGTCGTACTTCCACCCGTCGCGCCAGGCGGCAAAGTCCTCGTCTTCCTCCACGACGCCGTAGACGTCGCGCGTCTCCAGATGGACGGCGGACCGACGACAGCCGGCAAGCAGCTCAGCGAACGGCGGAACCGTCTGCGGCATCGAGCGCCTCCCTGATCTGCTGAACCATTCGCGCAGGCAGCCTGATGACTGCCTCAGTTTCCGGGATTGGTCCCGTCTCCAGGCACTGCACCTGAAGTGCCTCGTCCGCCTTCCATCCCTGGAACACGAACTCTTGCCGATCCTCGTCAAGCCACACCGTCGGGCAGTGATCGCCGTTGGTGTTGGGGTCCTTGCCAAAGAACCGTAGCGTCATGGCTACCTCCGTCGTCACGCGGATTGCGCAATGTTCTACGACCATCACGCCAGCGAGTGCCGGCGTCAAGAGTGCCCGGACTGTGCGCCCACCGTTGGCCGGATCTAGGGCCTGTCCGACGGGTCGAGTGACTCACCTGGCGGTGGCTCCTTCCGGCTGATGTGGGGCGGGGTGATCTATCGGAGGACGAGTGGGCTCGACTCGAACCGCATCTGCCCATGAACCTTGGGCGGGGCGGACGTTGGCAGTGTCACCGGCGCGTGATCAACGGGATTCTGTTCCGACAGCGCACCGGCCTGCCGTGGCGAGATCTTCCGACCCGCTTCGGGAAGTGGAAGACGGTCTATGACCGGCATCGCAGGTGGTCCGCGGATGGCACGTGGGAGAGTCTCCTGCGGACGGTCCAGACCGACGCCGACGTCGAGGGGCGGATCGACTGGAGTGCGGTGAGCGTGGATTCGACGGTCTGCCGCGCTCATCAGCATGCGGCCGGTGCTCATCACCACCTGCCCCGGGTGCTGGGGCGCCGACGCCGTCCGGCCGAACATCGCCCCGATGAGGCGCTCGGCCGTTCACGAGGTGGCCTCACGACCGGGCATCCACCCCCAGCTGCAGCGCCGTGCCCTGCTGCCCGCCGAGCACCTCGTCGACGACAGCTACACCGTCCCTGGTCCACCTGAAACAGGCTGACTGTCAGCACCAAGTCACGGTCACCGGGCCGCTGCCGGGCAATCCCACGCGCCAGCATCGCAAGAACGAAGGCTTCGGCCGGGACAACTTCCACATCGACTTCGACCGCCGACAGGTCACCTGCCCCCAAGGGCAGGTCAGCAGCGGCTGGCACGGCCCCTACCCGACCTCCTCGCCCACTGCGGCACCGTTGATGGTTGCGAAGTTCACCAAGGGTCAGTGTCAGCCGCTCCTGTACTGGGCTGCTCCTGGTCCTGCTGCTCGTTGTGGCGATGCAGCGCGCCCGTGTTGCTCTTTGATAGCTGTCGCCGTCGTGGCGGTGATGCTGCTGGCGGTCCCGAGGGCCTGGCTGATGTCGTGGTGCAGCGCAGTATTTGCACGCTCCAGGCCACTGTCCAACCTGTGCCGGGTCACCCGCGTGGGGTCTTGTTCACAGCGGGCGTGAGAACGCACGCTCGAGGTCGCAGCTCCCGTGTCGAGGAGGACCTTGTGCCCGCTGAAACCGACATTTTGTCCCCGCCCACGACCGTGACCGCGCAGGTGGCCCGGTGGGAGGCCGTGCTGGATGATGCCGTTCCGGTGAAGTCGGACGGCTCGAATCTCCTGGTGGCGACGTGGAACCTGCGGGCGTTCGGGGATTTGACGAAGGCGTGGCAGACGCCGGAAGGTGCCTTGCCGAAGCGGAACTTCACCGACGTGCACCTCATCGCCGCGGTTGTCCGCCGCTTCGACGTTGTGGCGGTGCAGGAAGCGCGGGGCAACCTGCGGGCCCTGCGTCACCTGCTGAAGGTTCTCGGGGAGGACTGGGCGTTCATCCTCACTGACGTCACCAAGGGGGATGCCGGCAACAACGAGCGCCTGGCGTTCCTCTTCGACACCCGGCGGGTGAAGCCGTCCGGCCTGGCCTGCGAGCTCGTGGTCCCGATCGAGGAGAACGCGGGCGTGGCCGAGGGAGCGCTTCGTCAGCAGTTCGCCCGTACCCCCTACGCGGTCAGCTTCCTCTCCTCGGGCCAGACGTACACCCTGGTCACTCTGCACGTCGACTACGGCGACCAGGCCGGCGACCGGGTGCCGGAACTGAAGGCGATCGCGCAGTGGCTGGCCGGCTGGGCGGAGCAGGAGTTCGGCTGGGACCACAACCTGATCGCGCTGGGTGACTTCAACATCGACCGGGCCGGTGACCCGCTGTTCGAGGCCTTCACCTCCACCGGAATCACGCCTGCCCCGCAGCTGAACGGGCTCTCGCGCACCATCTTCGACAAGCCCGGCGCCGAGCACTTCTACGACCAGATCGCCTGGTTCACCAAGGGCCAAGAGCACCGCCCCGTCCTGAACCTGGAAGCAGTCGGCGGAGGCCGGATCGACTTCGTCCCCGAACTGCGCGGCGAGCGCACTCTCAACGAGCTGTCCTGGCACATCTCCGACCACTACCCGCTCTGGATGGAGTTTGCCATCCCCGCAGGCTGACAGGCCTTCAGGCACCTCTGTAGCTTCGATGCCACCCTGTGTCCGGCATACAGTCATTTTGGGGCATGACCCAGATACGCCAGAAACCCGCCACGGGATGATCTTGAAGATCTGAAGCTGCCCTCAGTCCGGCCCCGAAGTCCGGTCTAGGTGTGCCATTAACGAACGGCGAACGAGGTGACAAGTAACCCGACAGTAGCCTTCGGTTCGAAGGTGCTGGCCGGGCGGCTGCCGTAGGTCCTGCCTGACATCGCCTCGGACGTCACCCGTCTCCACGTCGGGGTTGAGGTCGGGTGAGTAGGCGGGAAGCACGAACACCGTCAGCCAGGTGCGCTAAGCGATCAACTCGCGCACGGCATGGGAGACGTGGGTGTTCAGTCGGTCCCAGACCAGCACGATCGGCGCCTTGACGAGCTGGTGGGCGCCGTCGACCAGGGCGATGAAGTCGCGCTCCACGTGCCTCCTGGCTGCAGCCGCACCGGCCCCGGACTCTTGTCTCGGGCACCGGCCACAAAGAGCTGTGCGTGAACTCCGGGGTGAGGCCCGATTGTGCAGCCGCGTCCAGGTTCGCGGCCGATGCCGGTGACGCCCTACCCGCCCCCTTCGTTGAACGTGTTGAGGCATCCCAGCTTCAGTGACGAGGCGGGGATGCCTCCGGCCGATGTCGGCCTCGGGGTGCTGGGACCGACGCCCGCCCACGCTGCACGGCAATGACCGGGAAACCCTCGCGGGCCGTGTGCGCGAGATCACCCGATCCGGCGATCCTCGGCGCTTGCTTGCAGTGGTTCGTTCGAGCTGGCGAAGGGGCAACGCCCTTACTACAGAAAGGACGTGGTCAGCATCAGCGGCAACGTCGAAGCAGGGTGTACGTACAAACTGGTCAACGTAAAGGCGGGGAGCTTCCTGGACCTATCCGGCGGGGACCATACGAGCATTATCGGGAATGACTCCCATGACGATGACACCCAGAAATGGCAGGTGGAGCAAGACGACGGCTGGTACCTGCGGAACGTGGGGTCGAGTACATACCTCGGTATCGAAGTCTCACCTGGCGACGGAACCCCCGTCATCGCGGTCGATCACCAATACCCGTGGGACATCCGGCCTGACGAGGAGGATCAAGGGACTTACCGCCTGTACGTGCCGAACACCCGTTTCGTTATCGATCTATCGGACCACGGGAACCCTGTCCCGGGAACACTGGTAACGCTGTGGGGAGCATTGAATCCGGGCAAGAACCAGTGCTGGCGGTTCGAGCAGGTGTAAAGGGCGGTACGGCGGACCGGTCCCGCCCGGCAACAGTAACCGAACAGGAATGCGGACAGGCGGCACGCCGGTAAGGAACTCGTCGTCACTGTGACCGCTGCCATGGGTGAGGAAGCGTCCACCGCCGTCAAGGAAGCGACGGGGAACTAGCGGCGGTGTCCGGCACCGCCTCATCGTGCGGTGCCGGACACGCTGCTCAGCAGGGGAGCTTTGGCCGTACGCTCGGAATGGGCGGTGTGGGCTACGGGCACCTTGAGCCAGACTCTCTCGTCTGCAACGTCGTCCGATGAGTTCTCGGATGAACTCCGCCAGGGCGGCGAAGACGTGGAAGACGAGCCGGCCGCCGGGGGTGGTGGTGTCGAGGTTCTCGTGCAGCGAGGTGAAGCCGATCTCGCGGCGGCGGAGCTCGGCCACCATGTTGATCAGGTCCTGGAGGGACCGGCCGTAGCGGTCGAGGGCGGGGACCACCAGGGTGTCGCCGGCGTCGAGGAAGGCGTGGGATGCCTTGAGTTCAGGGCGGAGGTCGTTCTTGCCGGACTTCTTGTCCGCGAAGATCTTCCGGCACCCGGCCGCTTTGAGGGCGTCGATCTGCCGGTCGAGCTTCTGAACGCCGGTGGACACCCGTGCATTATCCGATGCGGATCTCGGTGCGGACGGCGGGCTCGGCGGCCAGCAGTTCGAAACCGTCGGTCTCAAGGGACGTGTTCACGCCCGGAATTCTGTCAGAAAACGGCTCTCCGGAGTTCTTGAACCGCCTTGGTTATTGAAGGAGTTTTTGAAGGCCCCGGGGGCCTTCCGGCGGCCTGCCCGGCGATCTTCATTAAACGTTGGATTTTTGAAGCCCCTGGCCGGTTCGCGGACCATCCGAACCTCGCGAGCGTAGGCCAACACATCGCGCTGGGCTACTTGTCACTTGGTTCGCCGTTCGTTACTGACTTCGGCTCGTCAAGGTGACGTTGGGTCGTCGGGGGTCAGGCCGGTGCCTGCTATGAAGCCGTTGAGGGTGTCGGGCCGGTACTGGAGG
>NZ_JBEXYL010000204.1:0-7142 GCF_040630895.1 Streptomyces sp. NPDC005728 | reverse complement strand
TGATGTTGACGGTCGCTTCGTCGGTGGGCATGCCGAGGAGTTCGTGCAGCTCACGGGCTCTGAACACCTGGCCGGGGTGCTGGTTGAAGGCGTTCGAGTAGGGTCAGCCCGGTCGTGGTGGCGCTGACGCCGTCGTCGCGCTGGAGATGCAGCGCAACGACATAGCGCATCGCGGCGAAGCCGGCCGCCAACGCCAGTACAGACGTATGCGCCCGGAACAACCCCGTCGCCCGCAGTACCTCGACTACCGGACGGCCGCCCGGCCCCCGCACCCACCACCACAACGGCGGAACGGCGGCGGGCACGAGCACCAGCCACCCCGAGCTTCCCGACGCCAAGGTCAGCGCCAGCAGCAGGGCGGTCACCCCGACGCTCACCAGCAGGGCATCCGCCACCGACCCCCGGTCGGGCAGGCGCAGACGGCCGTCCCGCGGCATCTCCCGCCACGCCACCACCAGCGCGAGCAGGCAGAACGGGAGCTTGACCAGGAACACCGCGCGCCAGCCGAAGTGGTCCACCAGCAGTCCGCCCACGGCTGGTCCGGTGACCGCGCCCAGTGGGCCGAGGGTCGCCGGTATGCTCATCGCCCGCCCGCGCGCCTGTGGCCGTACGGATCGGATCGCGAGGAGCGGCATCATGACGAACAGCACGGCGGCGAAGGAGCCCTGGGCGAGGCGGGCGGCGATCAGCCATTGCGCCACGGGCGAAGTGGCCGCCAGCGCGCTGCACGTGCCGAAGCCGGCGGTCGCGAACATGACGGCGGAGCGCACTCCGGCCCCGTCCAGCCATCGCCCGACCGGCAACAGCAAGGCAACCACGGGCACTTGATATCCGAGGACGGCCCATTGGGCGGTCGCGGCGGAGACGTGCAGACCGGCGGCGATGTCCGGCAGGGCCACGTTGACGATGTTCATGTCGAGCATCGCCATGAACGACAGCAGGCCGGCCACGGCGACCAGCAACCAGCGATCCTCAGTGACGGGTACGTCGCCGGGCTTTTCCGGACCGGGGCTGCGGCGTTCCGGACCGGGGCTGCGGCGCGTCGCGCTTGTGCCCTTCACCGGCAGGCGTAGTCGGGTCAGCATGTACAGGGCCGGCGGCAGCAGCAGCGCGGGGTGGAGCAGTGCGTACAGCGGGGCCGTGGTGAGCGCGCACCAGGTGGCCAGGTCGAGGAGGTTCAGCCACCAAAAGGCCCGGGTCAGGTGGCGCAGCCGTGCGACGAGCAGGATCCGTTCATGCAGGGTGGCGGCCCAGTGGCGCGGTGCTCGCAGGGCGCCGGCCATCAGGCGTTGTGCCAGGTCGATGTGGCCGACGGCGGTGAGCTGTATCTCCGAGCGACCCCGGACCAGGCAGTGGTAGGCCAGCCGCCGGTCCTCGCCGAGGGCCACCGGGACGCCCGGCACATGTCTTTCGAGGAGGTCGGGCAGGTGGGCGCGCACCACCGCCCCGCGGTACGCGGCCGGCGCGCCGTGGGAGGCGAGGACCGCGCCGAAGCGGCCGTGCGCGGCGTGTTCGGCGTGGGCCGCAGTGGTGTAGCGCAGGTCGATGAGCCTGGTCAGCAGGTTCCGGTCGCGGACCCGTACCACCCCGGTGACCGCGTGCACCCGGCGGCTGGCGAACGGCCGCAGCAACTCCGCGACGCTCTGCTCGTCCAGCACGGTGCGCGAGTCCACACGCAGGTAGACGTCCGCGTGCGGCCGCCGGCCGAACCCCGCGGCCAGGGCGTGCCGCCGCCCGCGGGGGCCGGGCAGACGGATCAGCTCCAGCGCGATCCCGACGACCGCGAAACGAACCCGCAGCCCGTCGGCGACGGCCTTCGCGAAGGCCGCCGAACCGTTGTCGACCACGACGACCGAGGACGGCCGGTACGTCTGGGCGAGCACGGACCTCAGACAGCGGTGCAACTCCGCCGGGGTCCCGCCGCGGACCGTGACCGCGGCATGGACGCTCAGGCCGGGCGGTCCTGCCCGGACCTCGTGGGGACGCCGACGCCGCGACGGCAGTAACGGCACCAGCAGACGCATGAGCAGCAATGCGCTCAAGACCACGCCGTAAAAACTGGGATGGACGTGCACGAGCGGTTCCTCGAAAGCCATGGCCGCGCGCAGACGGCCCGGTGATCCCCGACCTGCCGCAGCGGACCACGGCTCGCCCGCCGAGGGCCGAGGGTGGATGCAAGGCTAGCCCGCCGGGCGCGTTCTTGTGAATCATATTCATTAATAGTGAACTCTGTTTGGTACATGCTTGGCAGTTGGCGACAGGACCCGGCGGCCGACTACACACGGCCTCTCGACGGCCCGGGCACGCCATTTGCCGACCCGGCGCTCGGTCGCGCTGCTACCTGGACCTGCGTCAGCCGGTCGGCCTGACCGCGACGCCGGCCGAAGCCCTGCCACGGGTCAGCACATTCGGACCCCAGTGCTGGATTCCCGGGCGCCGGGGGTACGGCCGGACAACAACTGGTGGTGGACATCGCGCCAGACGTCTTCGACGGACACGGTCGCACCACTGGGGATGCGGCGATGCTGTCGTGACACACCTGCACGCCGTGCCGCCGCGGTCACATCTCGAAGATGTTGTGGACGACGAGGTCGGCTCCCGCCGCGTCCTCGGGCCTCGGCGGCGAAGCCGCCGCACTCGACAGAGGAGCGACGGACCGCGCCCAGCGGACCGCCTGCTACCGGCCAATACCTTCGTTCGCCGACTTCCACACCCTGGAGCGGATCCGCCGGACCATCGTTACCCCTGCACTGTGCATCGAACGGTGAAACGCGAGGGGTTCACCACCGATCTAGGAGCAGCCACACGATGGGCACATCCACACGCAGACACCAGCACCGGCGCCGACGGGCCCTCTTCACCCTGCCCGTAACACGCCTCGCCGACCGCGCGGCGACCGCGGCTCTTGCCATCGAAGGCAGCCAGCAGGCATCGGGATGCTACCCCGTCACGGATCCCCCGCAGGACTCTGCCGGGGCCGGCCTTCCCGCGGGCGGGTACCCCCTGGAGGTGCGGGAGCGATGAGCCACAAACGCATCGGAAGCAGGAAGAAGAAGGTCGCTCTCGCGACGAGCGCAGTGGTGGCCCTGACGGCTGGAGTACTGCTGCCGACGGCCTTCGCCGCACAGCCCAACTCCACCTTCGCGTCCTGCCCGGCTGACAGCCAGGCCGGCGGCTCCGGATCTGCCGACAGCGGAGGAGGTTCGAACAAGGACCCCGGATCTACCAACGGGGGAGGAGATTCGAACAAGGACCCCGGATCTACCAACGGGGGAGGAGATTCGAGCAAGGACCCCGGATCTACCAACGGGGGAGGGGGTTCGAACGGGGCCTCCGGTACCGGCTCCGGGAATCCCGACATTTCCGATCTCCGCGACAGCCCCAATTTCCAGAACTCAAACTCTGGCCCGACCGACACTTCTGGCCTCCGTACCGGGCCCGATTTGCGGATCACCGGAGACTCCTCCCCGGGCAGTGGCTCGGGCGGTGGCTCAGGCGGCGGGACGCCGTCGAACTCTGGAGGGGACAAGACTCAGAATTCCACCGACCAGGGGCCGAACCAGACGGATATCAAGGACCTCCCCACCAAGCTCGACCCGGAAGCCATTCCCAATTCGAACAACGGGGGCCCGGGCAACCAGGACTCCAACCCGGGTGATCTCCTAGTCAATGCCGGCGACGGAAAAGGCCGCCAGCCCATAAAGTCCAGTGACCTCAAAGACTTTCTCGATGAGAACCCCGATGCCGCCGTTTTGCGCAATGGCAAGGACGGGCCTGAAACTCTGAACCAAAAGCAGATTCAGGAAATTACTGGGGAATCGGACACGGGCCCCACTAACATTTTCGAGCAACAGGACACCGGCACCCAGGGCACCGGCACCCCAGACACGGGCAAAAGCCGCTCCAAGCGCAGCCTCGACAACCAGCCCACGAACGAAGAAGGCACAGACACCCAGGGCATGGGCAACCCGAACACGGACGACGAAGAGGGCACAGACACCCAGGGCACGGGCAACCCGAACACGGACGACGAAGAGGGCACGGACACCCAGGGCACGGGCGAAGAAGACAACGGCGTCCCCATTGACAGCAACGACGACGGCCAGGTCGACGACGCAGACACACTCGCGTCAGTGGCCAGTGGCTGCGACTCGGGCAGTCCGGCGACGCAGCAGGCGGACAGTCCAGCGACGCAGCAGGCGAGCCGTCCAACGACGCAGCAGCCGAGCCGTCCTGGTGCTCAACCGCGAGGCGGACCGTTCCCGCCCGGCTTCGGCCCCGGCGGACCGTTCGGCCCCGGCGGACCCGGCGGACCATTCGGCCCCGGCGGACCGTTCGGCCCCGGCGGCCCCGGCGGCCCCGGCGGACCGTTCGGCCCCGGCGGACCCGGCGGACCCGGCGGACCATTCGGCCCCGGCGGACCCGGCGGACCATTCGGCCCCGGCGGACCCGGCGGACCATTCGGCCCCGGCGGACCCGGCGGACCATTCGGCCCCGGCGGACCCGGCGGACCATTCGGCCCCGGCGGACCGTTCGGCCCCGGCGGCCCCGGCGGACCCGGCGGACCGTTCGGCCCCGGCGGACCCGGCGGACCGTTCGGCCCCGGCGGACCCGGCGGACCGTTCGGCCCCGGCGGACCGTTCGGCCCCGGCGGACCCGGACCATTCGGACCCGGCGGACCGTTCGGCCCCGGCGGACCCGGACCATTCGGACCCGGCGGACCGTTCGGCCCCGGCTTCTGAGCCAGACCTGATGGCTCCGGACCATCCCTGGCAGAGACGCTGGGAATCCCCGGAGTGGGCAGGGGGCCAAGCCCGCCTCTGATGGCGGACCACAAGCTGCCCGGTGGACCTCCCCAGGTGGCGCAGTGCCCTGACAGACACCGCGCCGTTTCGTCCACCGGGCACCACGGGGGGGAAGGGGGTGCCCGGCACGACCCGCCGCCGGGCACCCCCGTTATCACGACCCGGCACCATGCAAGACACGACCGGCATACCGCGACTCGGCCTGGGATGACCGCTGCCGAGATCGCCGGCCCGGGCGGACGGTAACTTCGCCGGCGGGTGCAGGCGGCTTGGCTGCGGGCGGCTTGGTCTGCTGACCGCCGATGCCGACGCCGGATCGGCCGGGGACACCGCCACCGAGGTCACCGAGGCCAGGCCACCGAAGCCACCGATGTTGATGGTGACGATCCCGATGCCGATATCGCCGGCAGATCCACGGCCGCCGGTCCGACCACCAGCGACACAGCCGGCCAGTTCCGCGGCCGCCGGTCTCGACGCCGGCCTGGCAGACCGCACAGACCGCACAGACCGCATGGGGCTGTTCGAGGCAGAGGCCTCCGGCAGCAGAGCCCCGACCGTCAAGACCTCCAAGGCCCCCACCACGCCCGTCTCGTCAGCCACCGCTGGGCTTTTTATTGCAGCTTGGCCACTCCTTTCCGGCGGAAGGCAGCACCGGCTTCCCGTTCTGGTTCAGCACCTTCTGCACAACTACCTCCTTGAGGAGGGGATTCCCCAGGAAGTGGGCAGGCCAGCATGTGTAGGCATCGACAAGTGCCCCCTTCAAGCTGACCAGCCCCGTCACATCAGCTTTCCCGAGGGTGACCCCCTTGAGGTTCGCGCCGGCGAGATCTGCATGTCTGAGAACGGCATGCGAGAGCGAAGAGGACTGGAAGTTGACATTCACCAGAGTGGCATCCGTGAAATTTACGGCGTCCAAATTGGCGTCATTCATGTAAGAGCCCGTCAGGTCCTTTCCGTTGAACTGAGCATCGCGTAGATCCTTTCCACTGAACGTCATGTTCCTTACGGGGTGGCGGCCAGGATCGAACCCGGTCAACCTGGAAGCCGCAGCAAGACTGTCTCGCCACGCAGTCTCTTTCTGGGCATCCTGCGCCGTCCTCTGCAACGAGCTGATCGCGATCGTCACGCCGGCCGCAGCGAGAAGGACCGCTCCGAGCATGCCGTAGGTCTGGCCCCGCAACACATGCCCGTCCTTCTCGTTGCGCGTGCTCATGAAGGCGAAGACCAGCAGCACCAGACCGAGGGCAAGGACAACGACTGCGGCAAAAGCAAGACCATTCAGCATGAAATCTCCATCGGAAAGACGGACAGTGGCAGCCGGCGCCCGTCCAGCAGCGCTGCACGGGCTCCGAATCAATCCCTCCGCCTGACCCTCCTCAGTCAGGCGGTGTCCCGCTGTCGCCCAGTTCGACCATCATCTGCACGATGTCCGGAAGCCGCTGGTGGCCTTTGCTGATCAGCCATGGGGTGAAATCCCCCAATCCCCTCCCACAGCCGGCGCACAGAGACTCTGGCCTGGTTGCCGTACGAGATGCGTATCTCTTTGCTTCCGCTGGACCTGAATGTGCAGCCCATGTGCTCAGCCCCCTCGGGACGACTTACCGGGTAACCTCCTCAGGGAGCGGCCGATCTCTGATCTCTGACAGGCTTTCCCGGTCTGCATGGCCGCGCACCCCCAAAGGGGGCATCTGGGCGAGGTGTGCCATGTCAGGGGACGCACCCGGCCTCGCACCGCAGTTCCGGGAGTCCAGCACAGACGAGACGGACCTGAACGTGGAACAAGCCGTGCGGTGCCCTGGTGAGTGCAGTCTTACCGACCCCCACAGCAACTGATGATCATATGACTGCCGGACGTATTCCTTGCGGACCACGGCCGCGACCACGACACGTACCAGCGGCTGCTACAGCCGCCCGGACACCACCGATCGAGGCCAGCAACACCACTCCGGCCCAGACACTCTCCCCCAGTCGGCCGAAAACACCATCACCCCACAACACGGTTTCCGCCGGGGGTGTGTCAATTTAACGGCTGATCTTGGTTGTTGAGGTTCAGTTGTTGGCTGGGGTGAGCCGGCCTTCGAAGGCGATCTGGAACGCGTTCAGGGGCGCCTTCCAGCGCATGGTCCACCTCTTGCGGCCCTTGCCGGTCGGGTCGAGGCTCATCAGTGCCATGTAGATGCACTTGAGGGCGGCGGTCTCGTTGGGGAAGTGTCCGCGGGCGCGAACAGCTCGGCGGATGCGTGCGTTGACGCTCTCGATCGCGTTCGTGCTGCAGATGACCTTGCGGATCTCGACGTCGAAGGAGAGGAAGGGCACGAACTCGGCCCAGGCGTCCGA
>NZ_JBEXYL010000203.1:0-7165 GCF_040630895.1 Streptomyces sp. NPDC005728 | reverse complement strand
AGCAGACCGCCACCATCCTCGGCGATGCGCACATGTGAACCCCGACGCCAAACCGCGATCTTCGACGCGCCACCGCCAACCATGCACGAGCTCGTTAGACAAGCCTCATCATCCCAGCTCAGGAGGCACTTTCGCGTTTCCGCTCGAGAACCGGACGCCACGGCAAGTGAAGCGGAGGTTAGTGCGCAGCTGGCCCAAGATGCGACGGGCAAGCGGAAGAGTTTCACTGGACGTGATGGGCTCGCACGCTGTCATGGCGGTGCCGCTTCGGAATACGGCTCACCTCCCTGCGCAGTCCAGCAGACGACTCGTAAGAGATCAGGGGCAACTAACGAAGGAGACTTTGTCATGACTACTACAAAACATGAGCAAGCAGTCGGAGTGGACGTACATTTCGGTCCGGCGGTACCGGAAGATCAGCGTGACGACATCGAAAGTTCCATCCGGGCCATGGCTGCCCGCTCGACCGAGGAGCGAGACAAAGCTCGCGCAGCGGAAGCCCGGCACCAGAAGCTGGCGAATGCGATCAATGCTCCGCTAGCGAAGCTGGTCAAACAGGACTCGAGTGCAGTTAGCGAGTTTGAGGATCTCCTCGCCCAACAAAAATTCGAGTTCGACTCCGCAAGCATTCTGCATCCACAAGAGCCCATCGAGGTCGAAGAGGCCTCCCTCGTGGTGCGCACCCTCGGGGTGAAGCTTGAGACTCCGCCGTATCCCTTCGACTGGAAGTGGCACCAACTGAACGGAAGCGCGCCTTACGACACCTTCCTTAACCGCTCCCGAGGTGCTGTCGGCATTGAGGCGCGGTGTGGGCCCCTCGTGCCGGGAAGCGGAGGAAAGTTCGTAAATGCGCACGCGGGCTTCGGGGTGTTCGTCCGGCCGACTGTCAGTGGCATCCTGACATGCGACTCCCTGCGACTGATGACCTGGGGCTACTTTGTTGGGGCTCTCGGCATCGGAAGCAACGCCACCGTCGAGGGCGGTGTCGAACACACCATCATGGAGGATGGAGTGTTCAGAGCGGGCGGGTCCCACAAGTTGTTCCGCAAGCGGGTGAGCGTTGACGAAGTTAGCTCTGGGCACAGCCAGGGTGTCATCGCAGATTCACCGATGCCCGTCTCGTTCCCGGTGCTTGCCGGGCACGGCTACACCTTCAATGTGGGCGCTTGGGTCTACGCGGACAACACCGCCGGCGTCGGAACATCCGGAGCAGTTGCGGTCATCGGCGGGGGTTTCCCGAGCATGACCGTCAACACACCCTGACGGCAGTTCGCCGGGGAACTGATTGCCCGTTCAGAGCTCGGAAAACGGCTCCACCCTCGTCGCCCGAGGGTGGAGCCACACCGTTCACGTTCAGTCCTTGGTGGGGTTGGTGCGGGTCTTCTTGGCCGCAGGGCGTTTGGCCTTCGGCTCCTTGTCGCCGGTGGCCTCGGTCTTCGGCTCTGGGGTGGGCACGCGCTTGGGCTGGTTCGTGAGCGCGGGCAGCAGCTGGTCGCGCAGTACGGATGCGAGAGCTGCGGCAAGGTCGGTGTGCCGGGTGGCGAGGGTGGCGTGCCAGGAGCGGCCCGGCGGGCGTCGTTGTCGGCCTGTGCTCGGGCCTGCTCCTCGTCGGTGCCGACTGCGGGGATCGGCGGCAGGTCGGGGCCTGCGGTGATCCACGTCTGGATGGTCAGGTCGCCGGGTTGCAGGCGCAGGCCCACGCGGTGGCCTTCGGGGTGGGTGTAGTTGGCGGTGCGGTTGGGGGTATCGGTGTCCTCTTTGATCCAGGGCCCTTCGAGGTCGGGGGCGAGCTGGTCGACTGGGTGTGTGGCGCCGGTGCGTTTGGGCGCGGCGAAGGACGGGGCGGAGATGCGTAGTTGGGGTGTGGTGCGGGGTCGTGTGAGGTCGTGCTCTTCGGTCATGCGGGAACTGGCTCCTCGGTGAGCTGGTCGAGGAGGCGGAAGCCGCGGCGAGCGAGTCGATGTCGTTGCCGTACCAGGTGTAGTCGTGTGGATTGAGCTGGAGTTCGCGCAGACGCTGGACCACGGAGCGGAACATGGTGCCCGAGCCGACAGCGGGCTCCCCGATGGACTTGTTCTCGCCGCCGACGTCCTTGTCCACAAGGATCCGGGCCATCAGGTCGGTGACGCACGGAGGCGTGTGGTATTCGCCGCGCCACTTCTTGTCGCTCTTGTGGCGCAGGCCGGTCAGGAGCGGGCTGAGGACGTCGGACTCGGAGCGCCAGTACGGGTCGTCGTGGCCGGTGAGGTCCATCAGGCCGGTGTTGATGGCGGCGTGCGTGACGGCGTGGACGGCGCGCAGTTGCTGCTTGTCGGGTTGGGGGTTCCAGGCCCAGTCGTGCAGGCGTATGGCCCGGTTGATCAGGTCCGGCCGTTTGATCCAGTGGCCGAGGTAGATCTCTTTGAAGAGCTGCGGGAGTTCGTGGGGCTGGAGGTTGAGTATCCAGTCGGCGAGGCCGGGAACGTTGCGCAGGAGCGCGAGCGCGGCGACCGTGCCTAGCCTCGCCGGTTCGGTTGGGGTGATGAGACGTCGCTGATCGTCAGCTGTCATGTGGGCGAGGTGTTTTCGCTGCTTGGGCATGGCGGAGTCCCGGCGCGGTGGTCGGGTTCTCCGGGGTCTTTCGGGTCGTGGGCGGACGGGGGTTTTCCGTCAGCCGGCGGGTCGGGGCAGTGCGGCGAGGCGGTGGAAGGCCGTGGTCAGTGCGTGTCCCCAGGGCCAGGTCGCCGATATCCGCAAGCGCAGGCGGCGGCCGCCGCGGGTGAGGCGTGCGGCGACGTGCAGCAGCCGGTAGCGGAGCTTCTTCGGCTCGGCAGTGGCGAGTTCGCCGTCCAGCAGCAGGACACGGGTCCAGGACAGCAGATCGATCGCCGCGAGGCTGAGTTCGAGCCAGACGGCGTTGACGCCGAAGTTGCGGGAGGGGAAGCGGCCGAAGCCGGTGGTCTTGCCGCATCGGATGTGGTCCTCGACGGTGGCATGCCTGCGGTGGCGGACCTCCAGGAACTGGGCGGAGCCGCCACCGGAGTACGGGGTGTCGGTGAACAGGGACAGCTGGGCCCCGGGATGCGGGCGTTCACGGCGCACGATGATGCGGGTTCCGGCCGGATAGCCGTCCAGATCGACCATGCCGGTCAGCTCGGCGACCTCGGCGCCATCACGCAGCGTCCCGTCCTGGTTAAGGGCGGGATGCCAGAGGCGGTCGGGCACGGCCCGGACAGCGCGGCGGACCGGCTCGGTGATGGCGTATCCGACCGAGAAGCAGGTACGGATTCCTCGTTTCTGCACGTCGCGGACGTGGGCGAGGAAGGCTTTCGCGGATCCGGCGCTGTCAGTGCGGATGAGGATGTCGGTGCCGTGCCGGTGAGCGTCGGGGAGCTGGGCGAGTGCCTGGTCGAGTACCGTGATGTGGTCGGTGGCAGTGTTGGCGCCGGCGTTTCCGGGACGCAGCCGGCCGGACAGTGCCTCGCCGGTGTTGGCCAGGAAGCGCAGTAGCGGATGGAAGCCGAAGCCGCCCTTATAGGTGGGTGCGGCCTGCTCTTTCTCGGAGTGGCAGGTGACCAGCGTGGCGTCGAGGTCCAGGACGCGACCGGGCAGCATGCGTCCCGCGGCCCGGACTGCGGGAATGCCCTCGCCGTGCTCGGCGGCCTGCAGCCAGGCGACTTCCCGGGCTTGGGCACGGGCCGCCCGCAGAGAAGACAGTGCCCTCTCGTCGGTGTCGGCGAGCAGCCGCCAGGCCGTCGGTGTCGAGGCGACCGAACCGAACACCCCTGCCTGGTCACGCAGTACGGCCAGATCGGCAATGGCCTCGCCGCCGTCGGCGAGCATCACCGCCAGATCGGCGGCGATCCGGCCCGGATCATGCCCGGTCCTGCGCGGCCGGAGCGGCCTGAGCGCGGTGGAGTACGCGGCGGTGACCCCGGTGGCATCAGCGAGATCCGTCAGCAACCGTGCCCCGGCGTGACTGACCACCCCCGAACCATCGGCACTGACCTGGGCCTTGGGACGCAACCCGATAGCCTGCACGTAGAAAGTGCCCTCCGCCTGGACCGACAGAACCCCTCAGCAAGGTTCATCGTCCCAGGTCAGGAAGGCACTTTCGCGTTTCCGCCTCACCAGCCGCCGTACCCAACCGAAACGGCGAGGCTAGTTCGCCTCGCCGGTGTCCGACGGCGCCGGAGCGCTGTCCGACGCGCAGCCTGACGGCGCCGGAGCGGGTTGCTGATCACCGCCAGCAGCGCTTCCCTGCGCCGTGGTGTCGCCGCCTGGGGAGCAGTCGGCGGTGGCCGAGGGGCAAGCACCGCCATCGGATGACATCATCATCATCGGCCCCATCATTCCAGCCCCCATCATCGGCCCCATCATTCCAGCCCCGAGGCGGAGGAGCCCCCCGAGCGCGTTGATGAGGCCGATGACGCGGGTGAGGCTGGTGATGCCCTTGAGGACGTTGTCTAGGGCGGCTCCCGGAGGAGCTTTCGGAGCGGGTGCTGGAGCGGCTGCCGGAGCGGGTGCTGGAGGAGTAGCCAGGGATGCTGCCAGAGTTCGGCCGACGCAGGCGGCGGCGGGCGAGCTCGCTGAGCTGGGAACCCTACTGGTACCCGTGGCGAAGGCCGCCGGCAGCAGGACCCCAGATGTCAGGACCACCGCCGCAACTGTCGCGACAGCGACCTTCCGCTTCCTGTTATTGACGCGTTTGTGGCTCGACGTTCCCTGTCTGGTCGTGGACGTTTCCATTGTGCTGCTCCTGAGTCGGTGGCGAACCCCCCCGCGTTCATCGTTCGATGCTCATTGCAGAGGCAACCATCGTTCGGCGGATCCTCTCGGGGGTGGAGGCTCAGCGCCGAAAGTACGGGCAGGCGGCAGGCAATCGGCTATGTAGTCCGGGCGTGAGGCCGCGTCGAGTCCGACAGGCAGGATCTCGGGCAGCCGACGTGGTGCAGAAGATTTTCGATCTTCCAGTGGCCGCGGATCCGGGCGGCGAGCTGGGCGCCGCTCGCAGCTCCAGGAGGCACGCTGGTGATCAGGTAGACGCGTTCGATGGTGAGCTTGCCGCTGGTGAAGTCCTGCCTCCAGCGCACGACTTGGAGGGCCTGGCGGGCTTCGGGGTGGTCGATGTGGGCGAAGGCCGCAGTCTTCAGCCTGCGGATCTCGTGGCGGTGGTGGGCGCGGGTGCGCTCGTAGTGGTCGAGGGTGATGTCGGGCCAGGGCAGACGGCGCACCCTGTCGAACAGGGTGGGGTGGTTGGCCTTGACCTGGGCGATGTAGTGGGCGCCGCGTTCGCGGAGGTAGGTGCCGTGGGCGTGCTGGGTGTGCAGGGCGTCGGCGGTAATCACGGTGTCGGTGAGGTCGATCGTGTCCAGCAGGGGGGCGAAGGCGGGGATCTCGTTGCTTTTGTAGGCGACCTGGCGCTGGGCGAGGACGGTGCCGGTGTGGTCCATCGCGGCGAGCAGGGTGACGTACGTGGTGGTGGCGGTGCGCGAGCCGCGCAGGGCCTTGCCGTCGACCGCGACGCGGAGGGCGAGGGGACAGCCTGGACGGAGGCTGCCGCGGCCGCCGGCGCCACCAACGCGCAGGCTTTCGGCAAGCGGGTCCGCCGCAAGACCTAACTAACGCCTAGCTGTATTGACCCGCAGGGTTGTTTACGCGGGTGATGGGTGGCTTGCCGCCCAGTGCGGTGTGGCAGCGGTGGTGGTTGTAGGTGTGGAGGAAGTCTGCCAGGGCGTCGGTGCGTTCGGTGTTGCTGGTGTAGGGCCGTAGGTAGGCCCATTCGTCGAGCAGGGTGCGGTTGAAGCGTTCGACCTTGCCGTTGGTTTGTGGCCGGTAGGCGCGGGTGAGCTTGCCGGCCGCGCCGAGTTCGGCCAGGGCCTGCTGCCAGGCGAAGCTCTTGCGGTAGGGCCAGGCGTTGTCCGTCAGGACCCGCTCGATGCGGTCGATGCCGCAGGTGGCGAAGAAGTCTGCGGCCCGACGCAGGAAGCCTGCACAGGTGGCGGCCTTCTCGTCGCCGTGGATCTCGCTGTAGGCGAGGCGGCTGTGGTCGTCGACGGCGGAATGGACGTAGTCGAAGCCCACGCCGCTGCGCCGGGCCCCGCCGGCCTGGCGGCCCAGGACCTTGTGGCCGCCGCCGTCGGGGATCCGGCCGAGCTTCTTGACGTCGACGTGGACCAGCTCGCCCGGCCGGTCGCGTTCGTAGCGGCGGATGAGCTCTCCGGTGGGCCGGTCCAGGAAAGCCAGACGGTTCAGGCCGTGGCGGACCAGGATGCGGTGCACGGTCGAGGCGGGCAGGCCCAGGATCGGTCCGAGCCGGGCGGGGCCGAGCTTGCGTTCCTGGCGCAGCCGGCACACCCCGGCCTCCACGGCTGCCGCGGTGCGATGCGGTGTCGTGCGGGGCCGGCTGGGCCGGTCGTGCAGCCCCTGCTCGCCCTCGGCCCGCCAGCGGCGGATCCACTTGTGGGCCGTGGCCCGCGAGATGCCCATTTCGGCCGCGACATGGGCGACGGGCCGACCGGAACGGACACGCTCAACAAGAAGCCGCCTGCCGTGAACGGTCAGCCGGGCATTACGGTGGGACACGAAGACCTCCGTGCGGTGCAGTCCTAGACAGCTCCACCACACCGGAGGTCTTCGCCATGATCAAGCCCCACGGCTGTCAACAACGCTCGTGATCAATACACCTAGCCGCCGAGCAGCGGCGCCGCATGGCGGCTCGACGCGGCACCCGGCAGGCGCACACCTCCTGAAGCGTTAGGCACGAGACCATGTCTCCTGCCCGGACAGCGCCGGAGCGCTCCCCGAGGACACCGCGCACCTGAGACCGACGCCACATCGACTCACGCAAGATTCTTTGACGATCCGCCCGCCGCCGAGGTCCGAGAGGTGGACGCACCCGACTACACGATCGAGGACGTGGTGAAGGACAGATCCGTGCCTACCCGGACGACGTCGCAGGCCCCCCGCGACGTGCTGATGCATTCTCGACTCCGTTGAACACTCCGGCCCCTGTGCTGCGTACCCATGTCTGTGCGGCGGCGCAGCAGGGCGCTGCAACATCCGGGCAAGGCGGAGTTGAGGATGAAGATCTCCTGGCGGACCGCCTCGCTGGTGGCCACGGCAGCTTCGGTGCTGGCGCTGACGACGGCGTGCGGTCAGGACAACAGCACCACCCCGGCATCGG
>NZ_JBEXYL010000202.1:0-7203 GCF_040630895.1 Streptomyces sp. NPDC005728 | reverse complement strand
GCCCCGCGGCAGTTCGACGCGACGATTCCACGGGCGCTGCCGGGCTCGCCCAGGACGTGGACGTACGGCAGCTGTGTCGGTGGAGCTCGAGCCGCTGCCCGGGCACCTGGGGCGTCCGGCTGCGCGTAGCCTGGCTACCCGGGCCGTCCCACGGGTCGCTCATCTAACACTCCCCTGAACGGTCGGGCTCGGCAGGCCGGGCCGTCGGGTGTGCGGCCGGGCGTGCACACAGGTCGTCGGGGAGACCGCTGGTCGCGGTCTCCACCTGAGTTGCATAGTTGCGCAATCTAACAAACCCATGGCCCCAACAGCACGGATCTTGTGGGAATTCACAGGTGAGAGATCTCATGGAACCGGCCCGGCGGTCGCCGAGCCGATGTGCGCGCCCTCAGGGCAGGGGAGCGTGGGGTCGGCACGACGGCCGGGCCGGGGAGCCGGGGAGAGGATCAGCGGGCGATGCCGCGCAACTGCCGTACGACGGCGGAGCCGTGCTCGGAGCGCGCGGTCAGTTGCCCGACCATCACCTGTACGACGGTCACGATGTCGGGGTCGTCGATGTAGTAGACCTGCCGGCGGCCCTCACGGCGGGAGCGCACGAGTCCGGCGAGCTTCAGTTTCGCGAGGTGCTGGCTGACCGCGGGCAGCGCGCCGCCCACCCGGTCGGCGAGGTGCGTGACGTCGCTCTCGCCCTGCACCAGGGCCCACATCAGGTACAGCCGGGCCGACGAGGCGAGCAGCCCGAACGCGGCGGCCGCCGCGGCCAGCACCTCGGCCGACGGGTCCTCGAAGCCGCCGCCGATCTCCGCCACTGCCCTCTCCCGTCCCCGCCCGCTTCACAGCCCACGCACATGCGCGCACCCAGTGTAGGCATCCGCCCCCTGGGCGCCCCCAAGAGCCGGGGCGCCCAGGGGAGGGGATGGGAATCTGTGCTGTGGTGGGGCGGGTGGGACTCGAACCCACGGCCGACGGATTATGAGTCCTTTGGGGATTTTGGCGGTCTTTGCCGATCAATGCTCACCTTGGCCGTTTTCCCAGGTCAGAATGGGTTTGACGGCTCGCTCCTCCTCGGCCTTTGTCAGTCTTTTCCGATCCCTGTGTCCAACCTGCGTCCCGAACACGTTCTGGATGGACAAGTCGGCCGACACAGCGGCCGTCCTCCCGACTGAGAGAGAACGTGCTCCGAACCCGTGGGCAACGGATTTCCTTTCCAGCGCGCACAGGCTCGCCACCGAAGACGGGCAGGATGGCCATGCCGCCTAGAACGCCTACTGACCGAGATGAGGCAGTGAGGCCGAACCTTCTCGGGACACGCATGTCATGGGCACGTCGATGGCTCACGACACCGCGCTGTGAAGGCCCTTCCGCCTCGCGTCGCCCGCTTCGCACCTGCATCGGTGCATTGCACGTAGCACTGCCGGCGCGCGGGCCGGATCCGTTCCTCAGTGACCGACGGTGGTCCGTTGGCTAGCCAGTGTGCCCTCGGCGACGACGGCGCCAGGGGCGCTGTCACGGCGTTCCATGCTCGCCGACACAAAAGCGATGGGAAGGGTGGTCAAGGCCATCACGGCGCCGGGCCCGGTGGCGTCCAGCAGCGCCATCAGCTCCTCAACATCGGACGCGTTGCTCTTGTCGGCCACGACCGGCGTGTCCGGAGGAGAGGTGCGGCCGACTCGGTCGGTCAGAGAGACCGACCGCGAGTGGGCAGTTGACGCTCCGTCTGGACAAGGCGTCGAGTTGCTGGTGGACCCCGGCGAAGGGAAACTGGAAATTCCGTAACCCTGTTCACCGCGCGCCGTTTTGTTGGTAGAACCAGGCCAGGCTGGAGACGCAGAGGAGCGAGGCGCCCATGACCTCAATCGGCGAAGTTGATTCCGGAACGAGCGCCATTTCCTTCGAGGTCCGTGATCCTGGAGACGATGTCGTCGCCACAGGGGTCGCGGACCGTGTCATCAACACCGCAGAGCAAAGACTCGATGGAGTCCTTTCGGTGATCGGAAAGCTTGCCCGCTCATTCTCCGCGGCAGTGGAACAGACTCCCGCCGCCTCCGCCGAGCTGGAGTTCTCCCTGGAGATGTCGGCGTCCGGTGACCTCTACATCGCCAGCGGCTCCGCTACCGGCGTCCTCCGTGTGGCACTCACCTTCGAACGGAAGCAAGCGTCCGACTAGATCCGCCGGAGAAGGGCCTGGCCATGGCCGGAACACCGTCGTCTCTCGTGATCGAGCGCGCCGTCCACGCTGTCGTGAAAGTCGTCGACGGCCGCACGGGAGCGGTACTCGGCACAGGGGCCCTCATCACCGCGCACGGCGATGTCCTGACCTGCCATCATGTGGTGAACGCGGTCCACGACGTACAACTGGCCAGCGGCCCGGACCTGCTGCCGACCATCCCCGGCCCGCAGGACCCCGAGCGCGATCTCGCGATCATCCGCTGCCCACAACTCCCGCTCACCCCCCTCTCCGTCGCGGACCGTCGCACCGGCTGGGAGGGAATTGAGTACTGGAGCGGCGGCTTCCATCATCAGTCGGCGCGGGTGAGCGGCGTACTGCCGACGTTCGGCCGGGTGGGGAACCGTTTGCAGGTCTCGTACGACGGCCCCGCCCGCCCGGGATCGCGTGCGTACCGTGTGGATGTGGTGACCCTCAGCGGGCATCCGTACGACCCCGGGCTCAGCGGCGCCCCGGTCGTCGACGTGACGAGCGGCGCCGTACTGGGAGTCATCACCTGCCGCTTCAAGAAGGACGCCGGCGTGGTCGGATTCGCCGTACTCCTCGAACCGTCCGGCGCGGACTCGGAACTCGACGAGGTGCTGCGGCGGTCGGCGGAGTCGGTACCGCGCTACGGCTCCCAGCTCAACGGTCCGGGTGCGCTGGACCTCTGTGTCCGCCAGCGGGCCCTCAAGGTCGCCGCCTACACCAGGAGCTCGGTGTATCTGCCCGATCGCTTCGTCCCACGGCGCACCGCCCTGGCACGGCTGAGTGCCGCGCTCCACACCCGCCGGCGGGTGATCGCCGTGATTGGCCCCTCCGGGTCCGGCAAGTCGACACTGTTCGCGCACCTCGCGGCGACGGCCGAGCCCGGTCAGGGTTTCGTCCTGGTCCGCGGTGTGGACATCACGCCGGGTCAGCGTGACGTGGGCGAGCTGGTGTCCGCCGAACTGGACGAGGCGGCGGGCGAGCTGGTCCCGCCGAGCCTGTCGGCCGACGAAGTCGCCGTAGCCGCCCCGCTGACCGTGCTGCTGGACGGCCTCAACGAGGCGCACGACCTACTCGGTTCCAGTCACACTGCATGGTGGCGCCGGAGTCTCGACTGGGCCCATCGGACCGGGGCGACGCTGGTGTGCTCCACACGGCGCGACTCCTGGGACACGGTCAGCCACCTGCTGGGCGACGACCCGGGGTCACCGAGTGCCTCAAACGTCATCGACGTAGGCGACTTCGACAAGGAGGAATTCGAGGCAGCCTGCCACGCCTACCGGCTTCCACCATCCCTTCCCGCCACGGCGGTCGACGGCCTGGGCCCGATGTCACGGCATCCACTGATGCTGCGCCTCCTGGCCTCCTCCGGGGCGGACGACACGGCCCATCTCGACCTCCCCACTCTCCTGGACCGGTACGTCACCGAGAGGTGCGCGGTAGCCGCCAGGGCGGTGGGCAGGTCGGCCGCCTTCGTCCGGAGCCAGTTGGAGACGGTGGTCGAGGCCGCCGCCCGGGAACGGGAGGGAAACCTGGCGTTCTCCTCCACCGACTTCTACCGGGCCTTCGGCTCCCAGCCCGAGACGGCCGAACAGCTCGTGGCGGCCAATCTGTTCACCCCGACGTCCAGCGGCTACGTCATGACCTTCGACCGGGTCGGTGAGTATCTCCTCAGCCGGAACCTCTCGTTGGCCGACACAGCTGAGCAACTGCTAGGTGTCTCCCGGCCGTTGCTCAGCGCCCAGCGACTCCTCTTCCTCTCCGCGGAGGAAGCGGGGGAATCCGAGAAGGGCCGACCGGCGGAGTCCGACGAACAGACCGAACGCTGGCTGGACGCCGTGGAGTCGGCCGCCCTCTCGGGCGATGCCGGATGCACCCGTCTCCTCTTCGACGCCTTCACCGAGGCACGACACCCGGGCGCTGTCCTGGAGCGTGTGCTGCGGGTGCTGCGGTACGGCTTCGACACCTGCACGACCGTCCGGGACCTCACCGCCTTCGAGAGGGAGATCTTCTTCGCGGGCCTGACCGACCCCGCGGTCCCCCCGGAAGCAAGGCTGGATGTCTTCCATGAATTCCTTCGAGGGGGAACGGATCACGGCTGGCGGAGGAAGGACTGGGACGACCGCCAGGGAGGACTTCCGCCGAGCCATTGGAGCGAGCCGCTCGCCGCGACGCTGCGGGCCCGGCCCGAGTTGCTGATCCGGCTGGCACGGTGGCTGGATGACGGTCACATTCTGCGGAGGGCGAGCTTCGAGGGCCGGCTCGAGCCTGGTGAAGCCACCGTCGCGGACGCCACGGGTGCGCTCCTCCTCGCCCATCTCGACCTGTCTCCGGAGTCCTTGGCCACCGCGCTGTTCGAGCGGGGCGACGACTCAGGGCTGTCCTTGCTGCGAGTGTTCACGGGACACCGCGCTGATCTGATGCTTCCGATCCTTCGCACCTGGGCGGTCCAGGACGCGAGGCACCAACGTGCTGTGCTGCAGTGTGTCCTCACCATGACGAGCCGCCTCTCCACCGGCGAGGGGCTGGGATGGCTCACGGTGCTCCGGTCACTGGAGCGGTCTCAGGACGACCAGGTGCGCGACATGGCGACCGTACTGCTGGCCGTGTGCACCCCGGATTCCGCTCGGAGCGCCGACATGCTGCGGCGCCGGTCGGCAGCTCGCGGCCGGGATCTCGACCCCCGCGCGATCGCGTACTTCGAACGGCTGCCAGCGGCCCTCGCGTTCGAGTGCCTGGACCACGATTTTCCTCCCCGCGCCCTGTCCGCCGCTCTGTACGTGCTGTTGGAGCACGCTCACGATCCCGCCCGGGCACCCCAGGTGCTGAGGTGTGTGGACCGATGCGCCAAGCAGGACATCGCCGACCCGGACGAGCGGCGGTGGTATCTCCTCAACCCTTTGCACAATGCGGTCGTACGGCTGTGGAAGGCGGCCTCCGACGACGAGCGGCTTCCCCTGCCCCGGCTGGAGTGGATCACCCTCCTGATGCGGGAGGCCAATCCGTACTTCCGCAGCGAACCGATCGAGTACGTCCTCCGAGAAGTTCCGAAGAGCCCCGCGGCGCGCGCGCTCCAGACACAACTGCTGCGCCGCGTCGAGACCGCGGATGACGCCGAACTCGCGTTGACCGTGCTGAGTAGGCTCGTCGACTCGGGGCAGGGCGCCTCGCGGATGGACGTCGTGGCCGTACTGTTCGGTCTGCTCTCCCCTCAGGACAAGGAGCGTTGCACGTTGGCCCTGGCCTGGTACGACGAGCAGGTCGCCCGGTCGCTGTGCGACGGAGCGGAGGAAATGCGCACCTTCGCGGACATGGAGACCGGCCGTATGCTGCGCGATGCATACACACAGAGACACGACACCGAGCTCGCCGTCGAGTCCGCCGTCCGAGAGTTCGTCGAACAGTGCGTCAACACACTCCCGGACCGTGGATCCGGGTCCCGCGCGGGGGATCACCATTCTCGCTTCATCTCCTTGACGATGGACCAACTTCGCCGCTACCGCACCGATTCCTTCCGACGGGTGCTCGAGCTGCTCGATCTGGCGCCATCCGATGGAACTTGATGCGCCGGTACAGTGTCTGACTCTCCGTCGGTCGCAGCGGGTCACGGCATTCCGTTTCTCAGACTTTGTCCGCCTGTTCCTACCCTGCGTCCAACCAGCGTCCCGAACGCGTCCCGGATGGACAAGCCCGGCTGGCACATCGCCCCAGTTGGGGAGCGAGCTTCGAACTATCCCGCGGCGAATCACGTTTCCAACGCACAGGCGGCTTCACCCCGGGCGCCGAAGCCTATTCGAGCAGCACTTCATGCCGCTGCCCCTCAGAAGACAGTGATGAGCCCCAAGAGGCCAGCCGGCCCGGTGGCAACCTCCGCGAAACCGTACCGATGCTCCTCTACTACGCTGCGCGCACGGCTGATTACGTCTGGCGGCGCAGGACCTTGTGGCCGCCGCCGTCGGGGATGCGGCCGAGCTTTTTGACGTCGACGTGGATGAGCTCGCCGGGCTGGTCGCGTTCGTAGCGTCGGATAACCTGTCCGGTGGGCCGGTCCATGAACGCCCGCCGGTTCAGGCCGTGGCGGACCAGGATGCGGTGCACGGTCGGGGCGGGCAGGCCCAGGACCGGGCCGAGGCGGGCGGGGCCGAGTTTGCGGTCCTGGCGCAGTCGGCACACCCGGCCTCCACCGCTGCCGCCGTGCGGTGGGGTGTCGTGAGGGGACGGCTGGGCCGGTCGTGCAGCCCTCGCGCGCCCTCGGCCCGCCAGCGGCGGATCCACCCGTACGGGCAGCTGGCCGCACCAGGCTCGTCGCCCTTCCGGGACTCCTCGTTCCAGGACTCCTCGCTATCCGCGATGAACGCACGGCTGCCGCAGACAGAACACTCCCGTTCCGCCCCGGACACGTTGGATGGCACGAAGATCACCCGGCCGCTACACCCCTCACGAGTGGCAGGAGCATGGGGGCACCCCACCCTGTCCCACCTGCACTCGCGGTTTCAGCGCAGCCACGCTCTGCGAGCCACCCCCTTGTATACGGGGGATTCCTCGGGCCATTTTCAATACGGGCCGTTTCCCCCATCCCCGAGGGCCGCAGAGCCCCCGGCGATCAAGGCGACTCGCTCGCCTACCAAGCCACCCGTCGCCCCCGCCCGTAAGGGCCGGAGGGCGGTGCAAGTGGGTCCACAGACGACTCTTCCCATTGCCTACGTCCCATCAACGTCCCAACTTGTGCGCCCAGACCCCGCGCAGATCGACGACTACGGCTCCCCTAGACCACGGACCCACGCATCCGCCCAGGTCAACGCCTCGTGAACCCCAGGAGCCTCAGGCGCCGTTGAACTCACGAGCAGCGGATTCGGTCCGTTGGCCCAAAGTTCTGAATCCGTGCCCTTGATGAGACGTTTCCGCAGGTCAAAGACCTGCACAGTGGGGCGGGTGGGACTCGAACCCACGGCCGACGGATTATGAGTCCTTTGGGGATCTTGGTCTTCGGCCGCGGCGGTGCGCTCAAG
>NZ_JBEXYL010000201.1:0-7273 GCF_040630895.1 Streptomyces sp. NPDC005728 | reverse complement strand
GGCGGCAACACCGCCTCCAGGCGCACCCACTGTTCGTCTGTCAGATCTCCACGAGCCATCCGAAGATCGTTCCACAATGAAGATCAACATCTCAAGCACGCCTTAGTGCAGAGAAGGTACAAGATCCGCCGCCGGGACACCACCGAGGGCATCGTCGGCGCCGTCACTGGCACCCTGCACCTCCCTCAGACCCTGCTGCTCGGCCGCTACGACCAGAACGGGGAGCTGCGGCTCATCGCCCGCAGCACTCCGCTGCACCCCGAAGCTGCCCGGCGCTTCACCGGCCAGCTGGCCCCGGCCCAGCCGGGCCATCCCTGCGAAGGCGTACGGTTCACGACTTCCTGGGGATCACGGACACCGCTCGACGTCATCCTCGTCCAGCCCCAGCTGGTGGCGGAGATCGACGTGGACACCGCCCAGGACCGGGGAGCCTGGCGGCACCCGGCGCGGTTCGTACGGCTCCGCGAGGACATGCCCCCCACGGACGTCGCCGCGTTAGCTATGCCGGCTGCCGGCTGACCTCGGCGAGCCGGCAGAACATGGGCCACGGCGGCCTCGGGTGCGCTGTAGGCCGGTAGGCCGGTACCCGACCGGGTGTGGGACCCGTAGGCGTGTCAGCCCCTTGCCGCGCGCGTGAAAACGACCTGGCTGGGACGCACCCCAGCAGCAGGGCAGCGGCAGCCGCCGCAGGGCCGATGCCCTGCGGCAGAGTGCAAATCTGAAAGCCGGCGAGGCATCCGCGCCCACAGCGCAAGCCGCGGGTGCGGACCCTGGAAGAAGCACAGTGTCACCGCCGTCGCGGTACCACGGCGTCGGTGATGCTCCACCGATTCCGTTCGCAGGCGCATCGCCCAGGGAACTGAGGGTCGCCGGACCCACTCTGTCCGCGCCCCATAGCCTCCTGGATGGCCTAGGCCAGGCCTAGCGGTGGCCTAGCGGTCCTTCTCGTCCAGTGTCTCGTTCAAGTGGTCCGTGACCTTCTTCACCAGGCGCAGACCTTCGGGAGCGAACAGGTTGGCCCTGTTGAGGTGGAAGCCGTTAGAGGAAGTGCCCCTGCCCGTATAGCCGGCCACCGCGTTCAGCGCTTCCTTGACGTTGTCCTCTGTAAGTCTCGGCCCGGTCACGGTGTCCTCCTGGAGGTCTTGGTGCGGCAGCTACATCACCATCAGGGATAGCCGAGCTCGCAGGGAACCGCCCACGCGGCGCGCGCCCTAGCGTCCGAACGAGCGATCGACGATGCACTCATCCGGGCCGGAGACGGTTAGTGGGCGAGCTGTGCCCGGTGGAGCTGTCGCGTGCCGCTTGATCGCCCGGCCCGTACTGGGCCGGCACCTCCACCTGGGGAACCTGGTGTCGGAGGGTCGGCGGAGGGGAGGACCCGGCGGCCCTTCCTGTCCTGTCAGTGCGCGGCGGCCAGGCCGTCCTCGTACTTGTGCGTTCTGCGCGCCTCGGCGAAACGCCGCACAGGCCGTCTGGGGCTTCCGTGAGACGGCCTGTGCGGCGAGCCGTCCCAGCGATCACCGGAGCATCCCACCGGCTTCCCCCCGGGGAGCAGGCGCGGTCGGAGCCGCCTCCGGTCTCGGAGACGGCGGCAGGTGCTCGTCACTGCCGAGGGCCGCCAGGCGGATCTGGTGCGCGTTCCGGCCCGCAGCTCGTGCCGCGATCTGCGCTGCCGCCAGCTCGCCGAGCTGTCCCGCCCCGGCCTGCCGGGCTTCCTCCCGCGCGGCCGCCGCCTCGGCGAGCACCCGGGCCCCGCGCGTCGTTGCACTCCCGCGGGGCGGCCGCCAGGGCGGCGATGTCGCGCTCCATCCCGGACATGAACCCCGGGCAGGCCGCGCCCTCGGTGCCCCGGTCCTGCTCGCATGACGGGCACACCACGGCGCGGGCAGCGCGCCGGGCAGCCGCGTCCGCCGCCTCCTTCGCCGGCTTCCGCGCGGTGGCGTGGTCGGCCTTGTGGTCCTTGCCGCGCTCGATGCACAGCACGCACGCCTCGCCGCTCTCCAGCACGGTGCCGTCCTCGCACCCCTCATCGGGGCACTCGCCGTGCCGTAGCATGGCCACCGCCGCGCCCACCGGACGGTCCAGCCGGCCCGCCTCGAACTTCGCCGCGTACCGGTGCGTCGTCCAGCACCGCAGCACCCGGTCGACCAGCTGCCCGGCGGTCCGGCCCTTGAGGGCCTTCGTCACCAGCGTCTTGGGCGGCTCGGTGTGCGCGGTCTCCCGCATCGCCTCGCGCAATGCGCAACTCCGGGCGGAACGCGGCGTGCACCGTCAGCACCTCCGCCGCCAGCGGCACCCCGCCGCCGACCCCGTTCCTGGACGGCTTGGGCGCCGGGGCTTGGGCGCCGCGCCCTCCCCGGCCGGGGCCGAGCCTGCGCCGGAACCGCCGCCGTCTTCTTGGCGGCCTCCGGCCACCCACCGATCAGCCGCGTGAACAACGCTGCGGGTCAATACACCTAGGCGGTGACGACCGTGACGTCGCTGGATGCCTCGATGATGACTGGGCTGCCCACCTCGAAGAGCACGGGGTACACCCCCGGTACGGCCTCCGGGGCGACTTCCAATGCAGCGAAGATCACGGCCCAGGTGCCGGGGGCGAGCTCGAACGGCACGTTCGGCAGGGTGATGGTGCGTTGGTCCGGGCTTCGCTTGCCGGGGACGATGTGTTCGGCGGGCTCGTCCACTTGGCGAATGAAGGCAGCGGAGTCCTCCAGGAAGCGCAGTCCGGGCGGGACGGTGATGGTGACGGGTTCGGCACCCAGAGTGTGGTTGTCAGCATTGGCCAGCCGGACCGCCGGGTAGAGCCACTGGGCGCCGGGCCGGGTGGTGACGGGGCGATGCTGGCCGATGATGGCATCAATTGGCTGAGAGGCCTGTCGGACTTTGAGGTTCCTGATGCGGTGCGAGGCCCACGAGTCCGCTGTCCCGGCGGATAGACCCAGCTTGAGTGTTGAGGGCATCCGGGCCTGACCAGCAGCCGATTTGAGATCGAACTTGTCGAGCATCACTGCCCCGCGAGCGTCTGCGGCGCTGGAACAGCGCACACTCAACACGCCATTGACAATCGTCACTTCCACGTGGTTCTTCGCATCCCAACCGCCACGGAACCCACCAGGCACCCTGTTGCTGGTAAGCAGCTTGTGATCAGTGCTCGTCGCACCGCGCACCGCCAGAATATTGGGTTGAGGCCCGACACCTGACGATCCGCCGGCGCCGACCTGAGCGGACGCAAACCCTCCGAAGTTGTCGAAACCGATTCCTGCGTATCCGTGTTTGACTCCGACGTATCCGAGGTTTGCGCCGGCGCGTCCGACGTCGGTCGTCTGTGCACCGTCGATCAGAAAGACCGAGAACCCGTCACCTTGACCCAGTGGGCCCTGTTCTCCGTCAACTGCGTAATCGAATTCGACGGAGACCCCCCGCTCCGAGTTGAACGGAACGTCGAGCAGTGCCGCTCCCGCCTTGTGGCCCTCCGCCGAAGTCAATTGCAAGCACCCCTCGATCAGTTGAGCGCTTCCGAGGAGCTTCCAATTCGGATTCGTGGGCTCCCGCGCGATAAATGGTTCGATGACGGAAAACGAGTCGGCTTCAGTCAACTGCGTTGTCATGTGAGGCTCCTAGCTAGGTACTGTAACGTCACGGTTCGCTGCCGTTTACTCATCCGACGCAGGGACTTCTCCGGCCAATCGATAACTGGCCCGCTTTACCTCATTTCGAGATCAACACGAAATCCGAACCAACGCAACCGCAAGCGTCGATATGCGGTACAGACGGTGACGTCAATGCGTGCCTGCAAACCTTTCGGCCTGCGCAGATCCCGCTACCGCGGACTCGTCAAGACCACCCTCCAGCACCAGCTCACGGGCGCCGCGATCAACCTCATCCGTGTCAACGCCTGGCTCACCGTTGCGGCCCCCACCGTGCCGCGCTTCAGGCGACGCTTACGTTCGGCATCGAGGCAGTGAGGACAGCGTGCGAAGCCCGGAGGACCCGCGGACGAAGGCCGACGTCTTCGGACCGTACGGAAGGCGATCGGGTACTCGGTCCTCCTATTCAGCATGCTGCGTCGGCGTAAACACTGCCTTGGTCAGGGCTGACCCGAATGGGGGGCGCGTACTGCCGGGGGGAGTGCGCCGGAGCGGGAAACTCGCCCCGCTCGTGCTTCGGCAGCCCCCGCCCCAGCCGGGTGAGGAGTCCTGGCGTACGCCTGCGCCTGGTGGAAGGGCTGCATATGCCGGATGGAATTCCGTCCGGCAGTTCGCTGGATACCACCCACCTAGTGCATAGGGCCGGCATGGCTGCGGCCCGGGAGCCGAGGGACGGCCTGTGCGTGACGGCCCCCGCCCGTCGGGCCCTTGTCCCTGTACACCGCGCCCTCTGAAGGCCCGGTCCCTTCTGTAGGCACAGACCTTCGTGCGCTCGGTGATGCGTGCGCGCGGTCAGGAGCACGGTTATGCGAAGACGCACGCATCATGCCCGCGTGCGGCCATCTGCCGGCAGCACGGCGGTGCGCCGTATCGTCGCGCTGATCCCCGCGCACAACGAGGCCAGCCGCATCGGCGCGGCCATCGCGGCCCTGCGGGCGCAGAGCCGGCAGCCGGAACGAATTGTCGTGGTGGCCGACAACTGCACCGACGCCACCGCGGACAACGCCCGGCGGGCCGGGGCGACGGTGGTGGAGTCCGCGGGCAACCGCCACAAGAAGGCCGGGGCGCTCAACCAGGCTCTGGACCAGGTTCTGCACGGGCTGGCCGGCGACGACCTCATCCTGGTCCAGGACGCCGACACCACCCTGGTCCCATCGTTCGTGGCCAGCGCCGTCGAGGCGATAGGTTCGGATGTGGGGGCGGTCGGCGGGATCTTCTACGGCGAGATGGGCGGCGGACTGCTCGGCGTCCTGCAGCGGATCGAGTTCCAGCGCTACGCGAGGGAGATCGCCCGGCGCGGCTACCGGGCCGATGTGCTCACCGGGACCGCGACCGTGTTCCGGGTCTCCACCCTGCGGCAGATCCGGCAGGCACGCCTGGACGGTCTCATCGGTGGCGGAACGTCGTACTATTCCCTGGCCTCGCTCACCGAGGACGACGAGATCACCAAGGCCGTGCGCACCATCGGCTACCGCACCGTCTCGCCCGCCGGCTGCCGGGTGGTCACCGAAGTGATGGCCACCGTGCCCAAGCTGTGGCATCAGCGGATGCGCTGGCAGCGCGGGGCCCTGGAGAACCTGCGGGACTACGGCTGGACCAGAGTCACCGCCCCGTACTTCGTGCGCCAGGCGCTCATGGGGTTGTCGGTGCTGGCCCTGGCGCTGTATCTCGTCTTCACCGCCTGGATGCTGGCCCGCGGTCGCCCGGAGTTCTCGCCGTTCTGGGCCGCCGTCGGCCTGGTCTTCGTCGCGGAGAAGGTCGTCACCGCCCGCGGCACGGGCCTGAAGTCCCAGCTGCTCGCCGGCACCCTCGCCATCGAACTGGTCTACGACCTGTTCCAGCACGCGGTCTACGTCCGCTCCCTGTGGGACATGGCCCGGCGGCGCGAGGAGCGCTGGTGCGCGACCTGAGGAGACCCGCGCTGCCCAAGACGCCATCACAGATAGCCGCCCCAGCGATGGCGGCGTGTGGGGACAACAGGCGGGAGAGGAGGCGGGAGATCCGTGTACGCAGGCGTGCCACTGGCCAGTGCCCTGGGAGCCGGCGGGGCGTCCACGCTCGCCTGTCGGCGCCGCTCAGGCTTCGACACCCTCGCCACCGTGGTGGCCGCCACGACCCTGCTCATGGCCGGGGTGTCCGTGTGCAAGCTGCTGCCCCGGCGCCGCACAGACGCAGTCCTTGCCGACCGGCCGCTCCACATCGCGCTGGACCGGCTGGCTCTGCGGCTGCCGGGAGAGCGGACCGCGACCGACGCCTGGGTGAAGGTCCCCTGACTGCTGCGCCCCTGGGACGGTGCCGCGCCGAGCGCCACGGCGGTCGCCTCCCGCGCATTGCCGACCCCTTCACACTCCGCGCGTCGGGCACAGCCCGAGCGCGGTTGTAACAGCCCGGGGCCCGCCTTCACGGGAACACCGGCCGGCGCCGCGCCCCGCACCACAACAGGAGGAACAACGATGACAACCAGCAGAGCCGTCGCCACAGCAGCCTTCCCCGACGGGACAATCATCACAGCGGCAGGAAACGGCGAAGCGGGATTCGTCGTGGACGGCGGCCCGGCTGTCGGCACCAAGCTCTACAACCCTTATGGCGTGGCGATGGACGGGGCGGGGAACCTCTACATCGCCGAAGTCAGCAACCACCGGGTGCGCAAGGTGACACCCAACGGGATCATCACCACCGTCGCAGGCAACGGCCAGAACGGATTCGTTTCCGACGGCGGCCCCGCCGTCGCCACCAAACTCAACAGCCCGTATTCCGTGGCAGTGGACGGGGCGGGGAACCTCTACATCGCGGACTACGGCAACCACCGGGTGCGCAAGGTGACACCCAACGGGATCATCACCACCGTCGCCGGCAACGGCCAGAACGGATTCGTTTCCGACGGAGGCCCCGCCGTCGCCACCAAGCTCAACTACCCGCTCGGAGTGGCGGTGGACAGGGAGGGGAACCTCTACATCGCCGACCAGTCCAACCACCGGGTGCGCAAGGTGACACCCAACGGGATCATCACCACCGTCGCAGGCAATGGCCAGGCCGGATTCGTTTCCGACGGAGGCCCCGCCGTCGCCACCAAACTCCACTATCCCTGGGGGGTGGCGGTGGACCAGGACGGGAACCTCTACATCGGCGACCGCTACAACCACCGGGTGCGCAAGGTGACACCCAACGGCATCATCACCACCGTCGCCGGCAACGGCCAGGCCGGGTACGTCGCCGACGGAGGACCCGCCGTCGCCACGTCTTTGAACTACCCCGCGGCCGTGGCCGTGGACGGGGCGGGGAACCTCTACATCGGCGACGGCAACAACCACCGGGTGCGCAAGGTGACAACCAACGGCATCATCACCACCGTCGCCGGCAATGGCGTCGCCGGGTACGTCACCGACGGAGGCCCGGCGGTGGGCGAACGGCTCTACTACCCCTACGGAGTGGCCGTTGCACCCTCCGGCGACCTGTACATCGGTGACGGTTCGAACCAGCGCGTGCGGAAGGTGTTCGCGGCGGTGACCGTGACGCCGCCGCCACCGCCCATCTCGGACCTGTACGGCGAGGTCGTCCTCCCGGTCATGGTCCCCCGTCGCCAGGAGTTCGACCTGGGCGCCCGTGTCCACAACCGCGGCCCCGCC
>NZ_JBEXYL010000200.1:0-7287 GCF_040630895.1 Streptomyces sp. NPDC005728 | reverse complement strand
ACCAGCTTGCCGGCTGAACCAGGTCTCGGCCGAACGGCGGCACCGGGCGGCGGACCACTCTCTGCCGAGGAGGGCTGAGCCGATGCGGGTACGTGTCTCGCGCCTGTTGATCTTCACCTGCAGGAACGGGCAGCTCGTCTGCGACGATCCGGTCAACCACCGCCAGTTCGCCCTGCGCCCCGCGGTATGGGACCTGCTGCCGCACTACTCGGCGTGGACTCAGCCCCGGGAGACCGACACCCACCTGGTCAAGCAGCTCCTGGAGGCGGGCCTGCTGATCGAGGAGGGCTCGCCCGAGCACCGGCGTGAGGACGCGCCCGGACCGTGGCGTACCTGGGGTACCGCCGCCACCTACTTCCACCTGGCCACCCGCACCCATGACAGCGAGCGGTTCGTCACCGCGGCCGAGGACACCGCCCGGCTCCGGGAGAAGGGCGAACAGGAGCCCCAGCCCGAGCCGTTCAAGCGCTACGACACCGAGCCGGTCATGCTCCCGGCTCCGCACCCGCTGACCATGGAGCTGACCCAGACGCTGCGACGCCGGCGCACCACCCGGCGCTTCGCGGCGGAGCAGCCCGTCGGTCTGCAGCAGCTGAGCACCCTGCTGCACTGGGCAGGGGGAGTCCAGCACCGCGTGGACCTGCCGGGCTTCGGCACCTCCCTGCTGAAGGCGAGCCCCTCCGGCGGGTCGCGCCACCCCATCGAGATCTATCCGGTGATCCGGTCGGTGGACAGTGTGCGACCGGGCCTCTACCACTACGCACCGGACGTGCACGGCCTGGAACCGCTGCGCGAGGAACCGCTGAGCGACGAGGAGATCCTGCACTGGTGCGGCGACCAGAGCTTCGTGGCCCGCGCCCCCGTGCTGTTCCTCTACACGGCGGTCCTGGAGCGCTCGGCCTGGAAGTACCCGATGGGCAGGACGTACCGCGCGCTCTTCGCCGAGCTGGGACACGTGAGCCAGACGACCTACCTGGCGGGTACGGCACTGGAGCTGGGCGTGTTCTTCACCGCCGCGATCCGGGACGAGACCGTGGAGCGTGACCTGGGCGTGCACTGGAGCACGGAGATCCCGCTCGGCGTCAGCGGTATCGGGGCACCGGACCCGCAGGAGGCCGAGCGGCAGGCGGCGATGCTCGACGGCGGCCCGGCCGGCTTCTCCTATCCGCGCGACGCCTGGGACGGCCTGGGGTGAGCCGCCGCGCCCCCGACGCACCGCCCATGCCCACGGCCGCCCGCACGGCCCGCGGCGGAGAGGGAACGCCGTGACCGACCAGCGACCCATGGACAGCCCGGACAGCCCCGTACAGGTCCTCATCGACCTCGCCCGCGTCGACCGCAACCTGCACCGGCTGCACTCCCGCGCGGCCGCGCGCGGCGTCCGCGTCCGTGCCCACGTGAAGGGCCACCGCACCGCCGAACTCGCGCTGCGCCAATGTGCGGCGGGTGCCGTGGGCATAGCGGTCACCCAACTCGCCCAGGCCCGCCGGTACGTGGCCGCCGGAATCGACGACGTCGTGATCGCCCACCCGTGGCCCGAACCCTGGAGATGGCGCGAGACGGCCGAACTGGCCCGGCACTGCCGGGTGTCGGCGCACGTCGACAGCGAGGCCGCCGTCGAAGGGCTGGCCGACGCCGCGGCCGGACTCGGCGTCACCGTCGGCGTCCGGGTGCAGCTCGGCACCGGCCTCGACGCCACCGCCACACCCGACGACCACCTGCTCGCCGTGGCCCGCGCGGCAGCCGCCCGCCCGTCGCTGCGGCTCGACGGCATCACCGCCTACCAGGCACTGCTCAGCGCCGAGGACGCGAAGGACCGGGTGGCGGTCGGGCGGTCAACGGCCGCATACGCCCTGCGGATCGCCGCGCTGCTGCGCGGCGCGGGCCTGCCCTGCCCGGGTGTCGCGATCGGAGGCACGCCCACCGCGGACGGGGCCCTCGCCGTATCCGGGGTCACCGAGATCTGCTCGGGAGCGTACGCCCTGCAGGACGGGGGCATGCTGGCGATCGGCGCCTGCGCGCCCGAGGACGTGGCCGTGACGGTGGTCGCGACGGACCAGGAGGCGGCGGACCGAGTGCTCGACCAGCACCCCTACCCGTGGCAGACCGCCGCCGACCACCAGCGGCTGGCCAGCACGGCACCGCCGGGAGCCCGGCTGAGCCCGCCGCACATCTGCGCCCTCACTCCGCAGGTCCGGACGGTCACGGTGTACGAACACGACGAGAAACGGCGCATGGGCATATGGCAGGTACTCAACACTCAGGACACGCCTCCGACGCGGCCGGTGAAACCCCGCCCGCCGAAGGAGAGTTGAGCCGATCGGCCCGACGCGGCCGCCGGAACGCGCTGGGCGTCCTGCGGGTGCGCTCCTTCCGGCTGTTCTTCGTCGCCCAGTCCAGCTCGTCGCTCGGTGACTTCCTGGTCGCGCCCGCACTCGCCTTCGCGGTCCTGGACCTCACCGGGTCCGCCGCCGACATCGGACTGATCCTCGCCGCCCGGACCATCCCCCTCACCCTGTTCATGCTCGTCGGGGGCGTGCTCGCCGACCGCCTGCCCCGCCACCGGGTGATGCTCGGCAGCGACCTGGCCCGGTTCTGCAGCCAGGGCATCACTGCGGCACTGGTGCTCAGCGGCCACGCCACCGTCTGGCAGCTGATGGCCCTGCAGGCCGTGCACGGCACTGCCAGCGCGCTGTTCATGCCGGCCGTGACCGGACTGGTGCAGGAGTGCGTCCCGGCACCCCAACGGCAGTCCGCCAACGCCCTGCGCAGCATCTCCCACTCGGCCGCCATGATCGCGGGGCCGCTGCTGGCCACGCTCCTCGTCCTCACCGCCGGCACCGGCTGGGCGATCGCCGCCGACGCCGCGACCTTCGCCGTCAGCGCGTACTGCCTGGCCCGCCTGGGACTGCCCCGCGACGCGACCGTGCCCGCCGGCCGAGGCGGGCACATGCTGAGCGAACTGCGCGAGGGATGGCGGGAGTTCTCCTCCCGCACCTGGGTGTGGTCGATCATCGCCATGGCCTCGCTGAGCAACATGCTGTATGCCGTCTTCACCGTCCTCGGCCCCGTGCTGAGCGAGCGCGAACTGGGCGGGCGCGGCGCCTGGGGCGCGATCCTCACCGCCTTCGGGGCGGGCGCCGTCCTCGGCGGCGCCGGCGCCCTGTGGCTGCGCACCCGCCACCCGCTGCGCACCGGACTCCTGGCGACGGCGCTCTTCGCCGCGCCGCCCCTGGTCCTGTCGCAGGTCTCCGCCACCGTGCCCGCGGCGGCGGCAGCCTTCGTCGGGGGTGTCGGCCTGATGCTGTTCAACCCGCTGTGGGAGACGACGCTCCAGGCGGGCGTCCCCGCCGCCGCCCTGTCCCGGGTCAGCGCCTACGAATGGTTCGGCTCCTACGCCGCCCAGCCGGTCGGGCTGATGCTCGCCGGGCCGGTGGCCGCCCAGGCCGGCCTGCGTACCACCCTGCTGGTCGCCGGGCTGGCACAGCTGGCCATAAGCCTGGCCCCCCTCGCCCTGCGGGACGTACGCAGCCACGCCGTCGAAAGGCAGGAACACCGATGACCCGATCACAGGGAGCACCCTCCGGAGCAGGCCAGGACCGCCCCTGGATGAACGCCCTCAGCCGCGGGCGGGTGCCGGGCCCCCGGCTGCCCCAGCAGCGGGTGGTGGACGGCACCGGACCGAGTACCCGCAGCGTCCACGCCGGCACCTACGAGGACCCGGTGACCGGTGCGGTCGGGACCCCGGTCTTCCAGACCAGCACGTTCACCTTCAGCGAGGACACCTACCAGGCCTTCGACCAGGGCGACATCAGAGACGTCCCGATCTACGGCCGGTACGGCAGTCCCAACCAGTGGGCCGTGCAGGAGAAGATCGCCGCACTGGAGAACGCCGAGAGCGCCCTGCTGTTCTCCTCCGGCATGGCGGCCATCACGACGACCCTGCTGGCCCTCACCAACCGCGGCGGCCACATCGTCTCCTCCCGCGACGTCTACGGCGGCACCTTCAACCTGCTGCGCGAGGACATGCACCAGCTCGGCCGCGAGGTCACCTTCACCGATCCGGTCGACATGGACGCCGTCCGCGCCGCCGTCCGCGACAACACCCAGGTGCTGTTCTTCGAGACCCTCACCAACCCGCTGCTGAAGGCCGCACCCCTGGCCGAACTCGGCAGGCTCGCACGGGAGAGGGACCTCCTGCTGGTCGTCGACGGCACGTTCCTGCCGCCGGTCTGTCTGCGCGCGCTGGAGCACGGCGCGCACATCGTCGTGCACAGCGCCACCAAGTACCTCAACGGGCACAGCGATGTGACGGCGGGCGTCGCCGCGGGGCCTCGCAAGTACGTCGACCGGATCTGGTCCCAGATGCTGAAGTTCGGCGGCTCGCTCGACGCGATGATGTGCTTCCTGCTGGAGCGCGGACTCAAGACACTGGCCCTGCGGATGCGCTGTCACAGCGAGACGTCCGTCGCCATCGCCGCGTTCCTCGCCGACCACCCCGCGGTACGCAAGGTCCACCACCCGTCCCGGCCCGACTACCCCTACCCCTGGCTGCACGAGATGGCGCCCAACGGCTTCGGCGGCATGGTCTCCTTCGAACTGAACGGCGGAGACGAGGCGGCCCTCAAGCTCCTGGACCGGCTGCGCCTGCCCGTGGTCGCCACCAGCCTCGGCGGTGTGGAGTCCCTGGTCAGTCTGCCGTTCAACACCTCGCACAGCTTCCTGACCAGACGCCAGCGGGCCGAGGTGGGGATCGCTCCGGGCCTGGTGCGCTTCTCCGCGGGCATCGAGGACGCCGACGACCTCATCGGCGATCTCGACCAGGCCCTGGGCGGCCTGTGACCCGGCCGCAGACCCGCGCGACCCGCGAGGGAAAGGACTGAGCAGTATGCGCAACGGACTGAACATCGCCGGAGTGTCGGAGATGGTGCACGAGATACGGGAGATCCCCGCCGAGGCCGTCGCACGCTTCGCGGTGGAGACACCGGCGGGTGCCTCCACGGCGGGAACCGTCACCTCCCGGACGCTCACGGCACGCAACGGCACCGTACGGATGGCCCGCGACTTCCGGCTGGGCCACCGCCTCGCCGTGACCACCGACGGCCCGGCCGGCGTCCACCCCACTCCGTACGAGTCGGCGCTCGCCGCCCTCGGCGCCTGCGTCATGGTGACCTCCGTCAACGGCTACACCGCGCGGGGCATCACGCTCGGCGCGATGTCCGTCACGGTCCGGGCCGATCTGGCGCTGGACGGGGCCGGCCGGCCCGTCGCCGGCCGGCCGCTGGAGAACATCACCTGGCGGTGCGACGTCGACTGCGAAACGGACCCCGACACCGCCCGCTCGATCAACCGGCTGGTGACCGCCTTCAGCCCCAACCACCGGGTCGTCCTGGACGTGGCCCCACTCGACACCGCCGTTCTCGTCGGCACCGACGGCCGCACGACCGCCTTGGATGCCCCCGTGCCCGGTGAGGCGCCCGAGACAGCGGGCCCTACCCGGAGCACCCCCATCGAAGCCACCGTGACCTGGGAGTACGGCTCCGAGGGAAGCTATGTCACCACCGTCGGGGCACCCGGCACAGGCCCTCGGTCGGGCCCGTGGGGCGTGGATCAGGCGAAGCAGATGCTCGGGATCGACCGAGCCCCGAACTCGCAGGAGATCCTGCTCGCCGCGCTCTGCGCCGAACTGACCTCACTGCTCCCGGACGGCAGCGTGTTGCTGCGGGCCACCGGTCTCCTCGACACCCGTGGCATGCTCAACGTCGCACGCGAGGTCCCCAGCCGCTTCCACGGCCTGTCCCTGGAAGCCGTCGCCCCGGACCTGTCCGCGGCCGACCTGTCCCAGGCGCTCGCACGCTCCGTGCTCCTCGCCACCCTTGCCACGCCCCGCGCGGTCGACGTCGAACTGTGGCTCGCCGGCCGGCACGTGGTGTCCGACCACAGCATCACGGCAGACGCCGAAGCCGTACGCGACGAACTGACCCGGCGGGCCGGGCAGCAGGCCGAACAGACGAACCGTCAGGAGAACGACGGCCATGACGGCTGAGAGAAGTCACCAGGGGGAGCGCATGACACAGCCGGTCTGCACCTGCCGTCCCGGCGCGACGGTGTGGCTGACGGGCCTGCCGAGTTCGGGCAAGAGCACGCTCGCCGAGGAACTGGCCGTGCTGCTGCGCTCGCGGGCCCGGCGGGTGGAGGTGCTCGACGGGGACCGGCTCCGGCAGATCTTCTCGCCCGACCTGGGCTTCAGCCGCGCGGACCGGAACGCCAACGTCCAGCGCATCGGCATGATGGCCCAGGTACTCGCGCGCAACGGAGTCCTCGCCCTCGTACCCGTCATCGCCCCGTTCGCCGACAGCCGGGAAGCGGTCCGCAAACGCCATCTGGCCAGCGGAACGCCCTACTTCGAGATCCATGTCGCCGCACCGGTGGACGTGTGCGCGGCACGCGATGTGAAGGGTCTGTACGCCAGGCAGGCCGCAGGCGAGATCAGCGGACTGACCGGCGTCGACGATCCCTACGAGCTGCCGGAGTCGCCCGACCTTCGCGTGCAGACCCACCTGCAGTCCGTGCACGAGTCCGCCGCCGCGGTGCACCGGCTGCTCGTCGAACGGGGACTGGCGTGACGGCCCCGGACGCCCTCCGGACAGCGCCGCGCTCGTTCGCGCTGTCCCACCTGGACTGGCTGGAGTCCGAGGCGGTGCACATCCTGCGCGAGGTCGCCGGCGAGTTCGAGCGGCCGGTGATCCTGTTCTCCGGCGGCAAGGACTCCATGGTCGTGGTGCATCTGGCGCTGAAGGCGTTCGCCCCGGCACCGGTCCCCTTCCCCCTGCTGCATGTGGACACCGGGCACAACTTCCCCGAGGTCCTCGACTTCCGGGACCGGGTGGCGGCGGCACACGGGCTCCGCCTGCACGTGGTCCTGGTCCAGGACTACATCGACCGTGGGATGCTGCGCGAACGCCCGGACGGCACCCGTAATCCGCTGCAGACCCTTCCGCTCACGGAGACGATCCGGACCGAGCGGTTCGACGCGGTCTTCGGCGGCGCCCGGCGCGACGAGGAGAAGGCCCGCGCGAAGGAGCGGGTGTTCAGCCTGCGCGACGAGTTCTCCCAGTGGGATCCGCGCCGTCAGCGCCCGGAGTTGTGGAACCTGTACAACGGCCGGCACGCTCCCGGCGAGCACGTCCGCGTCTTCCCGCTGTCCAACTGGACCGAGTTGGATGTGTGGCAGTACATCGCCCGTGAGGGCATCGAGCTGCCGGAGATCTACTTCGCGCACGAGCG
>NZ_JBEXYL010000199.1:0-7415 GCF_040630895.1 Streptomyces sp. NPDC005728 | reverse complement strand
GCAGACAGCCCAGGGTCTGTCCGGGAGGGCATGACCGGAAGGCGGATCGGGACGACGCTCGGAAGCAAGGCCAGCTGCCGCGTGCCCCCGTTCTCGTGAACACCGCCCCCGGACTGATCCGGCCGCCTCCCGAGACGGTGAACAACCGCTTTCGAAACTCGGATCAGGCACAAATTCCGTGCAACAGACTCATTGCTCCGGCCTTTGTGCTGGTCAAGTGCATCTGTGACGGAGCACAGCATCAGACGGAGGCCGCCCCCATGTCCGGCGAACAGAAACACCCCGAGACAAGTTCGAGGCTCGTTCGACGGCGGGACGATAAACGCCAAGCTTAGGCCGTGGGCAGCACAGCTGGGCTGCTCCCCCAAGGCTGCGGCGTCCTCATCCACCCGCAGAGTCAGGGCGGCAGTCAGGTCGACCGGACGGGCGGCATCACAGCACAACGCGTGACACGGGATGCTGACGGGCAGCCACGCCAGCGGACGGAAGACGCCAGCCGGGCCGGATGACCAGCGCGAACCACCGATCATCGCAGGCCGTGGTAGTGCCGGGTGGGTCAGCAGCGCGGCGGGCAGGCCCGTGCCCGCACGGCATGAGCACTTGTTGGCCGCGGCCGTCGAACGGATGACGCACGCCGCCGAGGTCATCGACCACCAGCTGCTGTGTCACGTGTACGTCGTCCCCGCCGAGGGCCTGCTGAACTACGCCATGGCGATCAAGGCGTCCGACCTGGAGCCAGTCCCGCGCAAGGGCGTCATCTTCCGTGGTGGGTACGTCTTGCCCATGCGGAGACTGTGGCCAGGCAGGCGTCGCGGAAGGTGGGTGAGCCGACCAGCGCGTCGAGTTCGGCCGCCTCATCGGGGGTGAGCAGATTCTCACGGAGGAGTGCGGGGCGGATCTGGTCGAAGGTGGCTTGCCACAGCCGGTGGGAGGCGCTGTCGTCGCCGACTGTGCCGATGCTGATGTGTAGTCCGGGTTGGGTGAGGCCGGCTTGGAGGAGCGGGGCGGGCTGGGTCCTGGGCCAGTGCAGGTCAGTTCCAAGGGTGCGGTGGAGGAGTTCGGCGCCGGCGAGCGCGGCCTTGCAGAAGAGGGGGTGGGGTGAGGTCAGAGCGGGGAAGACGTCGGGGTCCTCTATGACGAGCCAGCCACCGGGTTTGAGCCAGCCTGCAGCCTTTGTCAGGATCTGCTGGCGGGCGGGGAGGTGGACGAACAGGGCGCGGGCGTGGATGAGGTCGAAGCTGCCTGCGGCGAAGCTCTCATGGGTGACGTCATGGCGCAGGACGTGCAGGTTGTCGGGCAGGTTGCCGGTGAGGAAGCCGGTGTCGAGGTCGGTGGCGATGGTGTGTCCGCCGGGGCAGGTCATGGCCAGCCAGCGGGCGATGGATCCTGCTCCGGCGCCGAGTTCCAGGCAGTCCCAGCTGCGCTCGGGGTGCAAGCGCTGAACGACGTACTTGGTCTGGGTGTCCCAATCGGCTTGGAGGGTGAGGAGTCGGTCGAGTTCGGTCGCTGTGCGGTGTGCGAAGGCGCCGTGTTGGTAGCCCTGCGACTCCCCGCTCAGGTGCCGGGGTTCGCTGGGAGAGGTGGTGTGCTGGGTCATCGCCGGGTGGTGACCTTCAGATGAGGTGTTGTCCTGCTGATGAGCCCGTGAGGGACGGGCGTGAAGCCGTCCGCCCAGCGCAGGTGCGGCATGTGCTGGAGGAGGACCTGGACGGTCTGGCCGAGCAGACGGGCCATGTGGGCGCCGAGGCAGAAGTGCCGACCCGCGCCGAAGCCCAGATGCTCGGCCGAGGCCGCGAATTCCTTGTCGATCCGCTCGGGGCGATGGATGTCGAAACGGTCAGGGTCGGGGAAGTGCTCGGGATCCCGGTTGGCGGACGCCAGCAGGCAAGCGACCGTGGCGCCGGCAGGCACAGTGCCGCTGGGCAGGTCGACCGCTTCAGCGGCCTGACGGACGATGATGTGGGTGGGCGGATCCCGGCGCAGCGATTCGGCCCAGGACGCGTCCAGCAGATCGGGATCGTCCGCGACGGCGGTTTGCGTGTCGGGGTGGTCAACGAGGTTGGTCAGGAAGAGGGCGAGGGCTTTCTCGGAGGTGTCGGCTCCGGCGGCCAGCAGAAGGCTGCACGTCCCCTGGATCTCTCGGTCGGTCAGGAGCCGGCCGTCGATCTCGCTGGTGCACAGCGCTGACAGGAGGTCGTCCTCGGGGGCGGCCCGCCGCGCGGCGATGTGCGGTTCCAGGTAGGCGAACAGCTCCTTCGAGGCGTCCAGGCCGCGTTGGAGGATGGCGGGGTCCTGCCGGTGGTCTGCCACGAAGGACATGCCCGCGTTGTACCAGGGCCTCAGCCTCCGGGCGTCCCTCACGGGCAGGCCCAGGACGGCCGTCATCACGCGGATGGGCAGCCCCTGGCAGAAAGAGGGGACCAGATCGGTGCTGCCGTGCAGGCGGATCTCCTCAACCGCCCGGACGGCGAGTCCCTCGGCCGCGTCGAAAGCGGCCTGGCGCAGCGCCATCAGGGCACGGCCACGGAAGGCAGGGGACATCACCGCCCGATGCGCGGTGTGTTCCGTGCCGCCCATCTCCAGCAGGATGCGTCCCACCATCGGGCCGCTTTGCCAGGAGTAGTTGTCCGAGGTGAAGCGCGGATCGCACAACGCGGCGCGGACGTCGCGGTAGCGGCTGATCACCCACGCGTCCAAGGGCTCATCCCGCATGAGGGGAAAGTGATCACGCAGCCGCGCGTACACGGGAAACGGGTCCGTCTCGAACTGCGCCCACACCAGGCTCGGCGGAGTGCGACGAACGTCGACCGTGCTCGTCGGCCGCCCGCGCCAGTGGTAGCGGCTCGATGTCTGATGCCAGGCCAACACGTCGGACATCGCAGCGGCCAGCACCTCGGCGAGCCGCCGTGCCTCGGCCGCCTCCCCGCCTCCCTGGGGGAGCTGCGCCCTCTCCTTTTCGAACTCCACGACCCGGTCATTGATCATGTCGCGAACTCCGTCGACGGCCTGCTGCCAGGGGCAGCCCCACTCGCGGTGGGCGACCTTGACCAGGTTCGCGTCCTCGCCGAGCAGCAGATCCTTCTCCAGGGAGTACAGGTCGTTCACCCAACCAAGGACATCGCCCGCCAAGCGGCGCAATCGGGCGACGCTGGTCCCGAGGTGGCCGGTGCGCGGCGGTCGCAACTGGTGCACCACCTCGATGAGATCGAAGAGGATGTCCGCTCCGAACAGGTCGGCGCGCAACACTGGATAGCCCTCCAGCGTGAGCGCGGCACGGTCTGCCTGCCGGGCCCGATGAGCGACCATCCTGCACTGCGCCGACAGGTGACGGCCTACGTGCTCGACGAAGGCCGCTTCCCGGCCCGAGGCGAGCATGCTGCGCGTTCGCGGCAACAGATCCGCCGCCAGGACCTCCAGCATCGGATCGTGATCGGCGCCGCCTCCGCCGTGTTCGAGTAGAACGCGCAGTGCCTGTTCGGCGAACCGCTCCAGGACGCCGTCGTCGGCCCAGGGCCCGTCGTCGACCCGGTCGTCCAGCACCAGCGTCCAGACGAACCACTGCATGAGCACAAGCGCCCGCTCCCGGGGCCCGCCCCCGGCCAGCGCCAGTCCGACGTCCAAGATCCCGGAGGACTCCATCCGGTCCCGTCCCCGCACACCCACCAGCCCATGCTGATGACTCCACTCACACACCTCACGCACCAGGCCGGCAGCGTCACCACGAGGGGCACTGCCCGGACCCGGGAACGCCAGATCGGGAAGGTCGAACACCACTGGGTCCGCGACACCGCTGCCCGCCATTGAAGCCTCCGTCGCCGGCCTGAGCCCTGGCCTCCAGAGCAACCTGTTCAGCTCAACGAGCCACCGGCTCCACAGCAACGGGCCAGGTCAGGGGCTAGGTGTGTCGGAAGTGCTTGGTGACCGGGGTCGGGAGTGATTAGGCAGTTCGCCCGGCTTTCGTGTGCTGCGGTCAGCGATGTCGAGACGAGCCGCACCCCGGTTGGTTCCGCCTTGGCTGAAACCGCCCCACGGCATCGTGCCGGGGGCGGTTCGCGGGCGGCGGCGTGCTTGTGCGGGTCAGTTCACGCCGATGGCGTCCAGCATCGCCGCCGCTACGTGATCGGCGGCGTTGCGGTGGCCCCGGGCGTTGGGGTGCACGACGGAATGCTGGGCAGGGGAAGTGATGATGCCTTCCACCCACTTGCCGCTGTCGCAGACGCTGTGGTTCTGGGAGGAGTCGTAGAGGTCGACGAAGCGCGCGGCGTCCTGGGTGCCGGTCGACTTCTCGATGACCTTGTTGAGGGGTTCCAGGACGTCCTGGCGCAGCCAGTCCAGGTCGCCCTGGGTGATGGAGCCGAACTGTTCCCAGTTGTTGTACCCGCACTTGGAGGTGTCCTTGGGGATGACCGTGGGATAGCCGACGGACAGGATCTTCGCGTGCGGGGCCCGCTCGTGGAGGACGGTGAGCATCTCGTCGTAGTCCCGGCTCACCTTGTTCAGCCGGGCGGGGATGTCGCCGGCCAGGTCGTCCCGGCACGGGGTGCCCACGCCGCCGCTGCCGTCTGCGAGTTGCAGGCACCGGAAGAGGATTTCGGCGAACCCGAGGGTGTTGCCGCCCGCGCCGACGGTGATCACGTCGGTGCCGGGCTTCACCGCCTCGGACTGGGGAGGCACCGGGGGGAACGGATAGTCCGGGTCCTCGGAGAAGGGCGGCAGGTGTCGACCGATCGGCTCCTGTGCTCTGAAGGTGACGTCCTCGATCGTGGCGGCCCCGCAGCTGACGTTGGTCAGGTCGAAGAGCGAGCCGAGATCGCGGTCGATGACCTGCGGGTAGGACTGGTCGGTGCGCTCGCAGCCGTCGCGGGGGACTTCGAAGGTGTCGCCGGCGGCCGGGATGACCCCGGCGGTGTAGGAGTCGCCCAGGGCGACCCAGTCGTAGGTCCCCGCAGCGGAGGCGGGTTGCGCGGGAGCAAGGGCGCCGGCGGCGAGAGCCGCGGCCGAGCCGAGCAGGGCCAGTCGAGTGCGGAAGCTTGCCACGAATCCTCCAGGGATACGGTGTTGGCGACGCTTTGACCCTATGAGGATTGTTACTTAACGCACTAGATCGCATACGGACAGTCACATATGACCTGTGGGGTGGGTCCGTGTGGGGGACGCAAGTTCGGCGCGCCCGCCGCGCGTACTCATTCATGACCGCCTCGATGCCCCATTTGCTCATTGCGGGTTACGTCCCTGACTGGTTGAGCAATCCAGACGTGCAGCGCGGGTTCGGGGTGGCTGTCTCGTTCTCGATCTTCACCGAGAGGGTCCGCACAAGGACAACAGGCACCCTGCACGGCGCGAGCCCGCACCAGGGGCCCTCGTACGGATCTTCCGGTGTGACGGTCGCGGGTCACGGCCACTCGTTGATGGCCGCGACGAGGACGGTCGCCTCGTAGCGGACCGCCAGCAGTCGTATCGCGTGATGAAGGCCCGGTGCTTCTCGAGGCGGTTGATCCCGCACTCGACCGCATGGCGCTCGCGGTGGTCGATCGGGTCGAAGCGAGGCGGTCGGCCGCCTAGGGAGCCGAGCTTCCTGCGGTTACGCGCATGGTCCGCCTTGTCCGGGAAGGTGCAGCGGATCCCCCGGCGGCGCAGGTAGGCGCGGTTCTTACGGGAGGCGTACGCCTAATGGGCGCTGAGAATCAGCAGTTGTCAGTCCTGGCAGGGGCCGAGCGTGACGTCTGCGCTGTATGCGCCGCGGGATGAGCCTGCCGTTCTGGTGGCCGACCTGGACCTGGACGCGCGCCGCGACTGGCTGAAGCTCTTTCCCTCCCTGGCCACCCGGCGGCCCGACGCCTACCCACCCGCTCACCGCCCGGCACTGACGCAGTCCGGCGGCACTGTTCTGGAAATCGGCCCGAGTCCCGCTTGAGGTAAGGGCCGTAGCGTAGCTGCGATCACTACTGTCTACGCAAGGAGTTGATCGCATGAGTGACCTCATTCGTCTACCGGGTGAGGGGCACAAGCTGGTCACGAAAGCGCAGGAAGTGACCTTCAAGGCCACCGGGGCACAGGGCTCCTCCGCGTCCATCTTCGAGGTGGTCGTGCCACCCGGGTTCGACACCGGCGGCCACTACCACGAGCAGTCGGAGGAGTTCTTCTACATCCTGGAAGGCGAGTTGGAGCTGCTGGCCTTCGAGCCGGCCGAGCGTACGGACGACTGGCTGGACTGGGAGTCCGCCGACGGTGACAGAGTGGTACGGGCTCCGGCGGGCAGCAGCATGTTCGTGCCGCCCAACACCCCGCACGCCTTCCGCAACGCCACGGACAAGCCGGTACGCATGCTGTTCCAGAGCTCTCCGTCACCCGAGCACGAGCACTACTTCGAGGAGATCGCACAGATCTGGTCCACCGGGGACTCGGTGGACCCCGAAGCGGTGAAGCGCATGCGGAGCCGTTACGACGTCAAGCAGATCACACCCATGCGGTTCGAGCCGCCCGTCGCCACGGCGGCGGCGAGCACTGCCTGAGCATCCCGGTAATGCCGGGGCCGGTCCTCGTCGGGGTACCGGCCCGGGCCGTCGGCCCTCGCCTCTGATCCGAGGTCGAGGGCCGGCGGCCGGGCCTGGGCGTGTGCTGGGCTTTGCTGGATGGCGTGGTCAGTGGGCGGTGAGGAAGCGGGGCAGGTCCGCCCCCATGCGGGCGATCCTCACGATGGATGCGGGCCCTGCGCTCTCCAATGGGCCACTCAAGCCGTTTGGTGACTGGGTGACTGGGATGGAGTCAGGAGGGCGGGCCATCATGAACGCCTCCAAGGCAGGTCACTTCAGACTCGGTCTCCGCAGCATCCTGGCCCGACATGTCCTCTTTCATTGGAACCGCATGGGGTTCAGCATCCGCCAACAGGCCATCTGGTCTCGCGCCGCTCGGGAAGCGCTACTGGGTCAGTGAAGCCCAAGTTCGGACAGCGCGACAGGGACAGATCCCGGCCCGGGCCTGCAGGTGCATGGGGCGGATGGCTTCAACGAGGTGTTCATTTGCCCCACGCTGCGAGCGCGCCTCCGAAGCCTGCGCCGCCCTGCCAGTGGAAACTGGCGGCACGAGGTCACCGGCCGATCTCTCCCGGCATGGGAAAGCTCCCGCAAGCATCCGGCTTGCGGGAGCCCTCCGTTGTACTGCCTGCAAGTGAAGGTTGAGAAGACGATCACGAGCAGGACATCTTGGTAGCTGCGGGGTCAGGGGCGCAGCAGCAGGCTGTCGCCGCGCTCCTTGGCGGCGGCGTAGCGCTTGGCCACGTCCTGCCAGTTGACGACGGCCCACATCGCGTCGATGAAGTCGACCTTCTGGTTCTTGTACTGCAGGTAGAAGGCGTGCTCCCAGGCGTCGAAGACCAGGACGGGGGTCGAGCCCTGGCCGACGTTGCCCTGGTGGTC
>NZ_JBEXYL010000198.1:0-7511 GCF_040630895.1 Streptomyces sp. NPDC005728 | reverse complement strand
GCCGACACCGGCGACGGGCACGACGGCGCGGGCCTCGGGCTGCCCCTCGCGCGACGCCTGGCCCGCACCGTCGGTGGTGAGGTCTCCTACGACCCCGGACACGCACCCGGGGCCAGGTTCACGGTCAGCCTCCCTGCCGGGTGATCGACTACCGCGCCTCGTCGGCCCGTGCGGCAGCTGTCCGGCGTTCCTGCACGTGGGCGTACGCCATCAGGCCGAACAGAATGACGAGCAGGACGGCGGACGAGCCCACGGTCCCGAGGTCCAGGCCGCCCTTGGCGACCGGCTTGGTAAGGAAGTCACCCGCGGTGGCGCCCAGCGGGCGGGTGAGGACGAAGGCGATCCAGAACAGCAGCACGTTCGGCACGACCGGCACCTTCATCAGTGCCACGAGTACGGCGAGTACCCCGGTCACGAGCAGCGCGCCACCGGCGTAGCCGAGGCCGGAACTGTCGGAGAGGAAGTCGCCCATCGAGGTGCCGAGGGTGTTCGACACAAGGATCGCCGACCAGAACAGAGCCTCGCCCTTGAAGGTGACGATCTCGGTGATCTGGAAGGTCATCCCGCTCAGCTTCCAGGTGACGAAGATCGCCAGGAGGATCGAGATCAGGATCGCCGCTCCGGCGGGGTAGCCGAGGCCGAGGCCCTGCGGGCCCCAGCCCAGCTTGGTCACGCCGTTCGAGAGGTACTTGGCGCTGGCGTCGCGGTTCATGAAGTCGGACATCGTGGTGCCGGCCATGCTGGTCGACAAGATCACGGTCCAGTAGAAGAACGGGTTGTAGCGGCTGGATCGCAGCTGGACCACCAGAGTCACCACGAAGACCAGGAACAGCACGATCGTGGTGAGGAAGTAGCCCAGCTTCAGGGTCTGCGCGAAGAGGTCGCCCGCCGTCTCACCCAGGGTCGTCGCGGCGATCTTCATGATCCAGAAAGCCAGCGTGACCTCGGGCAGTTTCTTCATCACCGACGTGGTCCTCGTTGACGTGCTCGACACGTCGCCGTCGGTAAGGACCTCAGATCTTTTCAATGCGGCTTCTCCTGTCTGGTCGAACGACAGGGCGCTCGCCCCTGGAGTCGGGACGAGCGCCCTGTGAGATGTGCCGGCCGCCGCTGCGGCTGTGATCTTCAACCGTGACACAGAGATCCTGAACGCATCCTGAATGCGAACAGTTTGTAGGTCACGCCGCGTGTCGACTGGCCTGCTCGGGTTCGGTGACGTCCTTGCAGGTCACGGCCGCGTACACGACGAGGCCGAGGATGACCGCCAGGAACAGTCCACTCGTGATCACGGCACCCAGGCCTAGGCCGCCGCCACCGGTCGGCTGGCACGGGTAGTGGCCGATGGAGGCGCCGAGCGGCCTGGTGAGGATGTACGCCATCCAGAAGCTCCACACCGCGTCGAGCCCGAGCGCGAAGTGCGCAACGGCGACTGCGGCGATGGCCAGTGCGAACAGGACGGCGGAGAGCCAGTAACCGAGATTCAGGCGCTCGGACACCAGGTCACCGGCCACGGTGCCGAGAGCGAACGTGAACAGGACCGCAAGCAAGTAGAAGGACTCGCGGCCGGTGGTATCGATGCTGTGGACGGACAGCGTCCGCTCCCGGCGGTACCAGACGACGAACACGACCGCGAGAACGAGCGCGAACACCGTGGTGCTCAGCTCCAGCGGCACACCCGTGCTGTCGGTGAGGTTGTCGCTGATCAGGGCGGCGGCAAGCCAGTACGCGCCGCCCCGTAGGCGCTCGTGCGGAACTGCACCACCAGCACCTCGCCCAGCAGGGCGCTCATCAGCACCGACACGCCTGTCAGACCGAGGCCCGCCTTCTCGTTCAGCAGATCGGCCGCGGTCTCGCCGACCGTCGCGCACAGCACCTTGATGATCCAGAAGTAGACGGTGACCTCGGGCACCCTGTTCAAGCGCAGCCGCTGCCGTGTAGGAGCGGCGGGCCCGTCGGCGGCGGGGTGTGGCTGAAGTCTCGGACGTTTCGTAGGTCATGGACAGGGACCGCGCCACCGGACACCTGAACGCATCCTGACTGCCGCGTGGCACCACGCACACCGCTCCTTCCACTCGCGCAGCATGGGCTCCATGAGCACCTACACGCACCTCTGGATATCGGCGTTCCTGACCACTCCTGCCCCCATGCCGGAAGATGTTGAAGAGGACGGCCGCTTTGCCCACCCGAATTGCCGCTGTACCGCTGACTGACCGGGCGACGACCTGGCTGCGTCACCGGCTGGGCCGCGCGGTCGTCCTGTCGTATGCCGCTGCCTTGCTCTTGCCGGGCCCCGGGCAGTGGCTGCGCAGAACACACTCCCTGCCACTCGGCGCGACGGGCGGCCTGTCCTGGTCCACCGCACCACTGCTGCTCTTCCTGGTGCTCTTCTCGGCCGGACTTCAGGTGCCGGTACGCGCGCTGGGCACCCTAGGCGGTGTCTCTTCGATCAGGTAGCTCGTTGTTCTGGTCATGCTCAGCAGGGGGGATCTGACCGACGAGGAATGGGCGGTCCTGGAGCCGCTGCTGCCGGTGAGCAACAACCGGTGCGGCCGGTGGCGGGACCACAGGCAGGTGATCAACGGGATCATTCACCGGCTCAGCACCGGTTGCCAATGGCGCCAGCTGCCCGAACACTTCGGCCCGTGGCAGACGGCACACAAGCGGCAGACGCTTTGGTCGGCTGACGGCACCTGGGAGAGGCTGCTCCAACACGTCCAGGCCGCCGCCGACGCCGCGGGCGACATCGACTGGCACATCAACGACTCCACCTCGATCCGCGCCCACCAACATGCCGCAGGGGCACCCAAGGCCCCACCACCCGTACCGCCGACCACCTCAAAGTGGGCCGAAGAAAGATCAGTTCACATGCACCTGCGCCCCCTTCTGGAGGAGGCGGTGCGGAAGGTGAGGCTCTCGGCCGGTCCCGCGGCGGGCTCACCACAAAGGTCCACCTGGCAGCGGACGGTAAGTGCCGTCCGCTCGCTCTGCTCGTCAGTCCCGGTCAGCGGGCGGACTGCACCCAGTTCGTGCCAGTGATGGACAAGATCCGGGTGCCACGCATGGGGCCGGACCGTCCGCGACGGCTCCCGACCAGCGTCTCGGCCGACAAGGCGTACAGCAACAGCAAGATCCGCGCATACTTGCGGCGCCGTGCGATCCCGCATGTGATCCCGGAGAAGAGCAGCCACAAGGCCACCCGTCGCAAACGTGGGTCGCGCGGCGGGCGGCCCGCAGGTTTCGACCGGGCCCGCTACAAGGCACGCAACACCGTCGAACGGGCGATCAACAAGTTGAAGCAGTTCCGGGCCGTGGCGACACGCTACGACAAGCGCGGGCACGTCTATCTCGGCACGGTCACCGCGGCCGCGTTGCTGATCTGGCTCAGGTCATGAGGCCAGGACGGCACGATGGCGGCCGTCAGCCCCGGGTGGGCCAGGATGTCGTAGTGGCCGGCGCCGGGCAGGACGGCCAGTTGCGCATGCGAGCGGCCCGATCCGTCAAAGCCGGCATCTTTCAGACCGCCGCCGAGCAGGGCGTAGAACTCCACCATGTGCGCGGGGCAGATGGCGTCGGCGTCACCAAACACGAGCAGGGTGGTCGCGGTGATGGCAGGGATCTCGGCGCTCCAGTCATAGTCCCGCTGCTTCAGCTCGGCCGTCTTGCCGACCAACACCGGCCAGTCCTGGGGCCGGGGCGCGAGCCGGGCCCGCTGTAAGCGCGGGTCAAGCGGCGGGCAGCCTGCGGGCTTCGACCGCTACGCCACGGAAATGGGAGTCGCGGGCTGAAATACCCGCCGGTCAGGCGACCTTCTGGCGCCGGGGCGTCTTCCGCGTCCTCACCCCGCCGGCGATGAGCGCCAACCCCACGGCGACGATGCCGAGGTAAGCGGTTGACGGAAGGTCGACGACCTTGGGCATCCAGCCCCACTCCGTGCCGAAGAAGGTCTGCGAAGCGAAGGTGACGAGCCCCTGGGCTCCTACGACGTAGCCAATGCTTTCGACGGTGTACCCGATGGTTATTCGCACGGATCAACGATCTCGCGGAGGTGCCGCAAGATCGTCCTCTTCAGGGCCGAAAACGTAGTAGGCCAAAGGATGCAGTCGCGTGTGGAGAGCACTGGCACAGCACCCCGCCGGGGCCGGGAGTGGTCGACACCGGACGGCGCGAAGATCACGCCCTCGTACGCCGAGCGCATGGGACAGGCGACCTTCCAGACCAGCTTGCCGCGGTTGTGCTTGGCCGGTGCGCCGCACCACGACGAGCCGTGGGGGCAACAGCGTCTACTTGGGCACCGTCACTGCCGCCACGTCTGACTCTGAGCATGATCGGAGAGTCAGGGGCCTAGTTGCCATCCGCCACCCCCATTGAAGGCGACCGGATCAGCGTCCCGATGCCGGCACAGAGCAGGTCCAGGCTGCGGGTGAACTTCTCGTCCGGAGCGTGGGCGGCCGCGGCGGCCACCGTCCGGGGGAATCGCCGGTTGAGAGCGGAAACGCCCTCGGGGGTTACTGGCACCGCGGGTGGCTCGCTCTGCTCCTGGAGCACGTAGCCGGTGACATGGCTGAGCACGGTGTCGGCGGCGGTGCCGCAGTGTTCCCGGGGGACGTCGGCCTCGGCGAGGGTGGCGAGCAGCCGTTCCATCAGCGAGAGTGCGCCGGCGCTGAGGGTCTTCGGGCTTCCGGCGAGCATGATCGCGCCGCCGGGGTGCCGCTGGATGCTCCGCCGCAGGGCGACGGCCTGCGCCGTGACCCGCGCCTGCCAGCCTGCCTCTGCGGGGAGCCGGGCCAGGGCGGCGGTGCCCGCGTCGTACGCCTGCCGGGCCACCCGGTCGGCCATCAGCTGGAGCAGAGCGGCCCTGTTCGGCACGTGGTAGTAGAGGCTGCCGGCGTGCACATCGAGCCGGTCCGCAACCTGCCGCATGGAGAAGCCGTGGTAGCCGGTCTTGGCGAACACCGCCATGCCCGCGTCGATGATCCGGTCTGCGGTCAGCTTCACGGCTGCAGTCTAGCGAGCGAGGCCGGTTTTCAAACAGTGTTTGAAAACCGCTCCCGTCGCACTACTGTCGTGATCAGCAAAATCGACAGGCTCGGAGGGGGGCGGTGGCGATGGGCAGCATTCTGTTCAACGTGACCACGGCGGCACTGATGGTGCTGATGTTCAACGGCGGTCTGGCCCTGGTCGGCCAAGTCACCCTGGGCCGGCGGCGGATCCCCTGGGCGGCGGTCGCCCTGACCGGGATCGCGCTCGCCGGGGTGGCCCTCCAGCTCTGCTGGTCCGGGGCGATGGGAGCGCTCGACGCGGACCCGGCGAAGTCCGGATGGTGGCGCGTGGTCACCTCGGTCTTCATGCAGAACGGGGGCTTCGGCGGCGCCGCATGGAACATCGCCACGCTCGCCGCGGTTGCGGCCTTCGCCGAGTGGTTCTGGGGCGGGCTGCTGACGCTCGGCCTCTTCGCCGCAGGCATCCTGCTGCCCGAGCAGATCGACGCGCTGTGGGGCCTGACCTCCCACAGCACCGACCCTCGCAACTTCGCCGGCAGCTCGGGCGCGACCTACTTCCTTGGGGCGACCCTGGCCGCGGCGTTGCTGCTGCACGGCGGCACCGTCGAGAGCCCGGACAAGGGCTCCGACGCGAACGGCTCCGGTGACCAGGGCGCGCGCCACAAGGCCGTCCGCAAGAACCAGCTGCTCGCGCTCGGCGTGCCGGTGCTCGGGCTGGCGATGTGGTTCACCCAGGAGAACGGACACGGGCTGGTCTCAGGCTACGGATTCGCCCTCGGAGCACTCGTCTGGGTCGTGTTCCGCAGCCTCCTGCGACCGGACCGCGATCTTCGGCAGCCGCCGCGCACGACGATGGCTTTGCTGACCGGGCTCGCCGGCCGCCGGGCCCGGAGCTCCGGCTAGCCCGAAGGTCCCCCCCGCGCCGTTTTCACCGTGATCACGAGGGAGAGAGCATGTCGGAAAACCTGCGCCGCGAGGTGTCGAAACTCGTCGACCAGGAGGTGGCCAGGATCCTGGAACCGATCGAGCGCGACGTGACCCGCACGGTCAACCGCGCGCTGGGCGTGGACGACGGCGCCCCGGCGTTCGACACCGCCCGCTGGCAGGCCAGGCTCGGCGAACTCCTCGCCGCCCACCGCATCCCCGGCGCCGCCCTGGCCGTGCTCGCCGATGGCGAGATCCACGAACTGGCCGCCGGCGTCCTGCACACCGGCACCGGCGTCGCGGTGACCCCGGACTCCGTGTTCCAGATCGGCTCCGTCAGCAAGGGCTACACCGCCGCCATGGTGGCCCTGCTCGCCGACGCCGGGAAGCTGGACCTCGACGCGCCGGTCGCGAACGTCCTGCCGGACTTCGCGGTCGCCGACGCCGCAGCCAGTCGGACGATCACCCCGCGCCACCTGCTCAACCACACCAGCGGCATCGAGGGCGACTACGTCAACGACACCGGCCGCGGCGACGACTGCCTGGCCCGCTATGTCGAGGGTGCGCGGACCGTCGGCCTGACCAACCCGCCCGGCGTCACCATGTCCTACTCCAGCACCGCCTACAACGTCCTCGGCCGGATCGTCGAGGTGGTGACCGGCCAGACCTGGGACGAGGCGCTCAAGGAGCTGCTCCTCGCCCCGCTCGGGCTGGAGCACACCATGACCCTGCCCGAGGAGGTGCTGCGCTTCCGCGCCGCCATGGGGCACATGGGCGAGCCGGGCGAGACCCCCGTCCCCACCCCGCTTTGGAACATGCTGCCGCGCTCGGCCGGCCCGTACGGCGGGATCAGCGCGACCGCCGCCGACGTGGCCCGGTTCGCCCGGGCCTTCGTGGACGGCGGCGCCGCTCCGGACGGCACCCGGGTGCTGCCGGCCGCCGTGGTCGACGCGATGCTGACCCGCGAGGTCGAAATGCCCGACCAGTGGTTTCTCGGTGCCCACTGGGGCCTGGGCTGGGGCCTGTTCGAGTGGGACGGCGTACGCGGCTTCGGCCACGACGGCAGCACCTTCGGCCAGCTCGCATACCTGCGGGCCATCCCGGAGAAGGGGCTCGCCATCGCTCTGCTGACCAACGGCGGCGGCGCCGCGCCCAAGGTCTTCGAGGCGCTCTGCCGCGAGCTGTGCGCCGAACTCGCCGGGGTTGCCATGCCTGGGTTCGCGCCGGCCACCGAGCCCCCGGCCGTGGAGACGGAGCCGTTCACCGGCAGCTACAAGCGCGAGGGCTTCGTCATGACCATTGTCGAGGGTGACCGCGGCCCGGGCGCGCTTCGGCTGACGTACGAGGGCGCGGACGGCCTGAAGGGCACCTTCGACCCGCTGGTCTGGCACCTGACCCCGGTCTCGCACACGCCGACGAAGACGGTGTTCGCCGGGCGCCGCAACGAGAAGGACGCATGGATACCCGTGGTGTTCTACGCCCTCGCCGACGGCAGCCGGTACGTCCACTTCGGCGTCCGGGCGACGGCCAAGTCCGCGTAGCCGCGTCCGCGCGTAGCCGAGTCCAGAGGTGCGGCTGGGGTCGACC
>NZ_JBEXYL010000197.1:0-7511 GCF_040630895.1 Streptomyces sp. NPDC005728 | reverse complement strand
GAGATTCCCGATGATCTGCATTCGGTCACCCCAGGAGGCATCCGTAGCTCTCGGCCAGATTGCGACCCAAAGAAATAGAAAGGGCCCGACTCCTAGAATGGAGAATGTCGAGTACCATTCCCGCGATCGCACATCCAGCCAATGCGATTCCACGCAATTCTCCCACTCGGCGCGTCAAGCTATTTTGGGTGATGTGGCGCCAACTCGGAGAAATGAAGCAAGAAATGCACCGGGATGGAGTATCGAAATCCTCCCACCAGCCCAACGCGCTAGCGCTACCCGGATTCCTTAGCTTGGCGCTTATCGTTCCTGCCTGTTCGGGTCAGCCTTCACTGTGTCCGTTTTGTGGTATTTTTCGACGGGGTGTTCGCAGGCCCTTTGTGGCCGTCTCCAAGACCGCTGTTCTTGTCGAAGAGGAACAGGGCGACGCCAAATACCTCCGCGGCCACTCCCGCGTCCACTTCAAGAGCATCGAGTGCTGGGCCGGACGGTTCGAGTCCATCCGGGACCGCGGCTCGGCCCTGCCCCGTTCGCCTTGAGTCCGTACGAGACCCAGGTGCGCCCGATGCTCACTGCCGAGACCCGGGATGAGGAGGCAGTGCGCGCCACCGTCGCCGGGTTGTGACGAGCCCGCCGAGGCCGATCGCGCCGGGAGGCAGTCGACCTGCGGCATAGACTGGCCTGATCGGGCTGGTCCCGGGTGGGAGAGCCGGTAGGACGACGGACGGAACACGATGGCTCTCTCGATCATCAAGACACACGGCAGCCTGAACGACATCTTCGTCATCGACGGCGCCCCCACCGACCGCTTCGCCGAGGCTGACGTCGCCCGCGCCGTGCGGCTGCTGTGTGACCGCCGTCGCGGGCTGGGCGGCGACGGCGTGTACTTCATCGCCGACAACCGCGACGGCAGCGCCCAGGCGTTCTTCTACAACCCCGACGGCTCCCCGTCGCTGCTGTGCGGCAACGGCATGCGCGGCGCCGGCCGCCTGCTGCTGGACCGCTACCAGGCCGAGTCGGTCGTTCTCCACACCGGCCCGTACTACTTCACCGTCCGCGCTGCGGAGACCACCGCGCACGGCGTGCGGCAGGTCTCCGTCGATCTGCCCCCGGTCAACTTCATGCCCGACGAGCCGATCGTCGCCGACGCCGACGGCCCCTTCGTCGACCAGGTGCTGCCCGCCTACCACGTCTCTCGGCACGTGACGGCGCTCGCCGTCCCGAACTCGCACCTGATCACCGTGCTCGACGACGCCTACAACGAGGCCGAACTCTTGGCCACCGGCAGCCGGGTCGCCAATACGCCCGCCAGCTTCCCGATCGGTGCGAATGTCTCCTTCGTGAAGCCGCTGGCCGAGAACGAGGTGTTCATCCGCACCTTCGAGCGGGGAGCCGGTTTGACCCCTTCATGCGGCTCGGGAGTTGCCGCCTCCCGCGCGGTGCTATCCCGCCTGGGCCGGGTGGAGCCGGAGCAGCCCGTCGTGGTCCGCAACCCCGGCGGCGTAGCCCGCAGTTGGATGCAGACCAGCGGCCAGCAGTGGCAGCCGATCCTGGAAGGCAACGCCACCAAGGTCTACGCCGCCGAACTCGATCCCGCCGTCCTGCTCGGTGACGGCCCGGTCGAGTATCAGCGCGTCGCCTTTCTCGACGAAGTCAATGCATTCACTGCTCTGAGCAGCGACAATCTCAAAGTACTGCAGGAAACCGGGATCGAGATGACCATGCAGAACCCTGCAGCCCCCTGAGCAACTCTGTGCCGCGGCTGCGAGGTAGTGGTCCTGCCCGGCGAACAGAGACCGTGAGACCTGGCGTCATCGCGGTCGGCATCGCCGTCCGACAGTCAGACCGTTGGTGGTTCAATCCCCGCCGCGGCCACCGCCCGAGCCGCCCGGCAGCGGCCGGCCGGCACTGGGCATTCGCCGCACTCACTGCCTGACCACCCGCCAGACGTTCGACGAAGCGGTCGCCCTTCGCCCCGCCGACACTGCCACCGCTGGCAACAGCTGCTTGACCCCATAGCTGCATGGGGTGTCGTGTCCGCGGTCAGGGTGTCCGGCCTGACACGGGGGCGGCCCGGCCCGATCCTGGGTACGCGGATCCGTTCCAGGCTAGCCTGCATCTGGGGGCCGTCACCGTGCTGGCCGGGTGTCAGCAACAGGGACACCGGCCGACACCGGCCGTCGGACACAAGGCGGATCTTTGTCGGGAGACCGCCTCGGGACCTGCCTAGGGATTCGCCTGATCGACCACCACCTCCACCAGGCGGTCGACCAAGGACCGGAGCACTGGAGTGCAGCCGGGTGAGGAGTGTCTGCCAAGTTCCGTCCGCCGACCAGCGACGATGCTGCTCGTAAATCGTCAGCCACGGGCCGAACAGCTCAGGCAGATCCCTCCACTGCACCGCCGTCCGGACGCGCTACACACACCGTTGACCACCCGCCGGTGATCAACCCACCGACCACCATGCAGCCCGATCGGCGGCAACAACGGCTCCAGTCGCCGCCACTGCGCATTCGTCAGATCACCCCGCCCCATCCCACAAGCGTGAACTCCAAACAATGATCACCGTGGGAGATCCGAGACACAGCCCTTAGCCAAGCCGACGACGCACCAGCTAATCCACTCCGAACTGGCGCGACACCTGAACCTCGAACCCAACAACCTCGCCGGGACAAAGAGTTCTCTTGGCTCTGTTCGTGACTTCGACAGCACTTGTTCACGGCTTTCGACAGCACCCGAGATCCGATGAAAGTCGAACAGCTCCGACCCCAAGCAGCCGAAGCACAGCTGGACGAGGAGGATGGCGCCGCTGCCGATGGGCTGCGAGCTGCGTCTGGCGTCCAAGGGCCGAGGGCGGTCCCGGGACAGGCACGGCGAAGCTCCTGGTGGTCAGGGTGGTTTCGGCCGCAGCCGTTCACTGGCCAGCTCTCGCCACGGCACCAGCAGCTGCTCGGCGAGATCCAGGCGCTCGGGGGACAGGGCCCGCGCCGGCTCGGAGGTGGGGCCGCGCAGCACGACCAGGTTCCGGTCGGCGTATGCGCGCAACACCTCCCACGAGACGACGGGCAGGGTGCCGTCGGCCGCGGTGTGCGCGGCGGACACCAGACGGCATAGCCGTGCCCACCCGGCGGCGTTCTGCGCGAGCAGGGTGATCCGCAGCGGCGGCTCCACCACGTGCGCGCCGCCCCGGACCGGCGTACGCGGCCGGGCAGCAGCCGGGTCCGGCGGTGTGAGCGAGGCGACGGCGACGTCGACACCGAAGACGGGCCGCGCGCCGGCGGCCGCGGCGACCTTCGGGAAGCGGACCGTGCCAGCGACGGTGTCCCGGTCGGCCAGCGCGAGCGTCGTCATCCCACGCTCGGCCGCGCGCTGCACGAGCGCATGGGGGAGGGAGGCGCCGTAGCGGGCGGAGTAGCCGGAGGCGGCGTGCAGATGAGCAAATCCACCACCTTGCACTTCCCGTCTCTCGCGAACCCCCTGCCTGACCTGCGTCTCTTTAGGCATTCACCATAACCCAGAATTCGAGCAAACGTTCGAGTGGAAGGTTGGGTCGGCAGCGTTTGTACGGAGGCGTAGACCGTCGCCCGGTTCCCATCACCAGGCCGGGGCACCTGACGGGCACCGAGTGTTCAGTCCATGACGCGCTCGGGGCCCGGCTCGGGAGGTACCGTCGGAACGACGCTGTGTTTCTCCAGCGCATGCGTGGTCAGTTGCGGGGTTGCCCTGCTGGGGGCACCGCCGCCTCTTGCCCGTTGTGGCTGCTGGAGGAGCTGGCCAGGCGTCTTCGCCTGGCCTGATGACGGTGGGTGACGGCCAGCCGGAATCAGGTGATGAGTGTGACCCGTGTCCAGCGCGTGCATGACGACTTTCCCGACACGATGGCGGACTTCCGTCGGCTGCAGGCCCTTCCGGCGGGTTCGGAGCGGGACCGCTTGCGGGACGAGGTGGTGCGGGCCTGGCTACCGATGGCTCACCGGGTTGCCGCTCGCTACCGCGACCGTGGTGAACCCGTCGAGGACTTGCGTCAAGTCGCCGCGCTCGGCCTGGTCAAGGCGGTGGACCGGTTCGACCCGGACCGGGCAGGATCCTTCGGGAGCTACGCTGTACCGACGATCCTGGGCGAGCTGCGCAGGCACTTCAGGGACCACACCTGGGCGCTGCACGTGCCGCGCCGCACCCAGGAGCTGCGTCGGCAGGTCTACCTGGTCTATCAGGAGCTGGCCTGTACTGGCGGTGAGATCTCGGCCGCCGAGATCGCCGCGCATACCCACCTGGGGACCGATGAGGTGGGTGAGGGGCTGTCGGCGCGGAACGCGTACGCCGTGTTGTCACTGGACGTCGAGCTGGCGACGAGCGAACCGGCCGGTGGAAGGACGCTGGCGGACACGCTCGGAGCCCCGGACCTTAGCCTGGAGACCGTGGTGGACCGTGAGTCGGTGCGGCCGTTGATCGCAGCGCTGTCCGAGCGGGACCGACGCATCCTGTATCTGCGGTTCTTCCGGGACATGGCGCAGCGCCGTATCGCCGAGGAGTACGGGCTCTCCCAGATGCAGGTCTCCCGCATCCTGAACCGCATCTGCTCACAGCTGCGGGACCAGGCTCTGGCTGGTACAGCATGACTGTTTCTCCGCGGCGCGGACCCCAGGGCGATGTGCAGATTCTGCAGACCCGGCTCGATCAACTGTGTCCGAGAACTCGCCGCCTGACGGCAGGCCCGGCCACCCCCGCCGAAAAGGGGCCCACCGTCCCCGGCCTGCCGGAATGGCGAGCCGGGAGGGACAAGCCCATGATGAGCGCTGATCCCGAGCCGACACGAACCGCGGGACTTGAAGCAGGCGCCGGGAGACCACCCGGTGAGGCTCCTCGGGTCCATGCCGCTCGCCTTGGGCATGGTGGTAGTGCTGATCGATCGGGCTGATCGTGATGGCAGTGGCCTTGATCGTCTAGCGGAAGCCCGCAGCCCTCTGGGCTGGTCCGCAGCGCCGGTGTCGATGGTGCTGACGCGGCAGGTACTGCCGGAAGCTTTCCCTGCACTGCGAGTTGACGCCACCTCAGGCAACTGCGGCTTTGATGGTCCTTCGATCCTGCGCACCGCTGCGCTGGCAGTCCGCCACTGTTCGGGATGCGGCGGCCGCCGGGGGCTGTCACCGTGTGGAGGAGCGTGGTGGATACGGGATGGACCGGAATCGAGGCGGCCATGATCATGGCGGTCCCTTCGCTCCTGCGGGAGCTGGTCGAACGATGCGAAACGCTCAGGCGCCGTGTGGCGGCCGGCGGGAGTGCTGAGGACGTTCGTCGGCTTGAGGATGCGACCTACACCCTCTGTGTGATCACTGGCACCCGCCAACTGGACGCTGCGTTGTCTGTCGCGCGTCGGCAGATGGCCAGGGCCATGAGCGCAGCGGAACCCGTCCGCAGCTGAGGCCCTTCCCCCGGGTGGGATGGGCTGCCACCACCTTGCGGGGGAGACTCGGCGCGGTTCGTTTCCGCAGCTCTGCGCCCGTCGTCAAGCATCTTGGAGCGCGGCGACACTTCTCCTTCACGCTGTAGTTGTCGGGGCGAAGTGTCCGCACTGAAGGGCTGTTGCCCAGTCAGTCTGGCGTTGTCCTGGCGTGGTCTGCGGAGCGGCGAGCGGAGGCCCCTGGATATTGTCCACCGCACGAGGCTGCTCCGAATCGATCTAGCCTGGTGGCAGGAGGGGCCCCGGGACGGGCACGGTTCGGGGCCCCTCATCTGCGTACGCGTCCACGGAGGGGGCGTCCTGCACGCGTTGTCGTGTCCAACGCTGGATGTGCAGAAAGGTCACGCCGGAGCAGTGGTGGCCACGCTCGGCCAGCGGGTGGGGACCAGGGTGCCGTCCACGATGAGCACGGCGTCCTTGCGAAACCGCTTGCGGGGCCGGAGCGCGAGAAGAGGCCCGAGGTGGTTGACGATGCGGTCGGCTGCGGACTTCGAGACGCCGAAGAGCGGGGCGAGCTGGCGAAGTGTCAGGTTGGTACGCCAGTACGCGGCCACCAGGAGCAACCGGTCTTCCAGCGGAAGCCCCCACGGCCGGCCCCGCCGAGCCGTGTCGGCGCCTTCGCGCCGCAGTGCACGCACCACCCGGTTGAACTGGCGCGGGGCCACGCCAGTGAAAGGGGCTATCCAGGACGGCCAACTCAGCCCAGGAAGTCCTTCCAGAACGGCACGGACACCCGCGGGGCCGGCTGACGGAACGGATGGCACTGCCGGAGCCGGCCACGGACGGTGACATGGCGGACGCGGCGGTGTTCCCGGCCTCGGACCGGGCGAGGGCCATCACGGGGCAGTCCTTGCTGGTCAACGCGGGGAAGCTGATGCGGTAGGCCGGTCCGGCCCGCCGCCCGAACGGGTGACTTTTTGTGTTCGATCGGTGCGCATAGCGTGTTCGACTGGCACATAACGGGCAACTTGCCCTTGGCATGTGCCCCCCGATCACTTGGAGTCACCATGGCACGCATCCGCATCGTCGTACTCGCGACCGCCACCGTCCTGTGCTGCGCCAACACCACCGCCGCCGTGGCGGAACCGACCAAGGAGCGCGCACGGGTGCCCTACACGATCCGCACGGGCAACACCACGACTGTGTTCCCGCATTCGACGGCCACGACCAACATTCCCTGCTTCCCGGGTGAGTTCAGCTTCGGAGGGGGTGCACTGACCACCGGCAACGGCGTGTTCGTCACCGCCACGAGGGCCGGCGGGGCCGGCTGGGACGTCAACGCCTACAACGAGTCCGACACCCCGCAGACGCTCACCGCCTCGGCGGTCTGCGCCGCGGGGTACAAGAACCACCGATTGGGCGATTACCTGCAAGTGCCGTCGGGGCAGTCGGGGACCTCCCGCGCGACCTGTGACCCGGGCCAGGTGGCCTCGGGCGGCGGAAACATCGCCGCCGGCACCCAGACCTACGTCAGCCAGTCCTCCGACGAGGGCCGGACATGGGTCGCACGGGTCTTCAACCATTCCCCGTTCGAACAGCGGGTGGAAGCCCAGGTGGTGTGCACCACCACACCGCACACCGCCTACCCCAGCGGCCCGGTCACCGTGGGCCAGGGCGCCACGGGCACCGCGCACGCCGAGTGCAAACCCGGCGAGGTCGCCACCGGTGGCGGCGGCCTCGGCGACCCCAACCTTCAGTTCAACGAGACATACCCGACGCCCACGGGATGGACCGTGCGAGCCACGAACAAGGCCACCGGGCCGCTCACCCTGTTCGCCCGCGTGATCTGCACGACCCCCTGATCCGGAGCACCTGGAGCCAACCTCGGAACCAGTCGGGACCGTCGGGTCGACCCACGACGCGGCCTAACCATTGATGACTTCGCCGCGCTGACGGCGTGGGCAACCGGCCTTGACTGACTCCGCAGCTGGTCGACAACCGGTTGCGACGCCGACCGGGAGTGTCTAATCAACGGCGGATCTGTTGATCATGGAGACGCCAAGTGAGTGAGATGACGATCGAGCAAGAGCCTGTAGTCGAGTCGGTCGGT
>NZ_JBEXYL010000196.1:0-7546 GCF_040630895.1 Streptomyces sp. NPDC005728 | reverse complement strand
GCCCCAACATCGCCCACTGTTCGTCCGTGAGATCTCCCCGCGCCATGAACCGCGATCATTCATCGATCAAGATCCACTTTCGATACACGGCCTAGGGCTGCCGCGATCTGGGCCGGGCTCATTTCCAAAGGTCCGCACAGGCGCACGGCGAGAGCAGCAATGTCGTCGTCAAGGCGTCCTCTGCTGTAGCTGAGGAGGTCGCGGTGAAGAGCCGTGAGCAGCTCGCGGGGCGGCATCGGGGGCTGTCGGCGCATCCAGGCCGCCAGCGGGAAGAACTCGCCGTCGCGGGCTCGAGCCTCGGTGACCCCGTCGGTATAGAGAAGCAGCAGGTCGCCTGGGCCGAAGTCGAAGGTGTCGACGGTGTAGTGATCGCCGATCAACTCCGCGAGGTTGAGCAGCGGTGAGGGGGTGGTGGGCTCGAGGCCACGGATTTCCCCGTGGTTCAGGAGCAGTGGCGGGGGGTGTCCGCAGTTGAGGATCTCGATACGCCTGCCCCCGTGCGGGATCTCGACGAGAAGGGCGGTGGCAAAGCGCTCCATCGGCCCCTCGGGTGGAAAGGCCGCGTTGTAACGGGTGCTGCCGGCGTCCAGTCGGCGTGCGACGCTGACCATGTCGGCCTCCCCGTAGGCCGCCTCCCGGAAGGCGTTGACGATCGCCGCGGCTGCCCCCACTGCCGGCAGGCCCTTGCCCCGGACGTCGCCGATGAGCAGCCTGACCCCGTGTTCCGTGTCGACCACCTCGTAGAAGTCCCCGCCGATGCGGGCTTCCGCCGCGGCCGCGAGGTACAGCGACTCGATCTCGACGCTCCCGAAGCGGCGCGGCATCGGACTCAGCACCACCTGCTGCGCCGCGTCGGCAACGAGCCGTACCTGGAAGAGGGTCCGCTCCCGCTGCAGCCGGACATGACTTCCGTACGCGGCCGCCACGGTGACCGCGATGATCCCCGCAGCCGTCCACCACGTCCCCAGACCGGGGAACACGATGCTGAGGCCGATCATCAGCAAGAGGCAGACCGTCCCCAGCAGGATGGTGGGGAGCACCGGCCACATGGCGGCGGCGAGGGCCGGCGCCGCGGGCAGGAGGCGACTGAAGGCCATGTCCGGAGGCGTGGCGTATGCCAGGCCGGCGATGACGGCGGTGAGGATGACCGGTGACAGCCGCACAAGTCTCCCCCGGCTGTGGCGACGACGGAAGCGCGGCCGTCCAGACTCGATCACACTTCACAGAATATCGATGCAATGAGGGCATAGCGCTCTGACGGATCAGGAGGAGCAGGGTCGGCCTCCTGTCCTGGACCGACTTGCCGGCTTTGCTGGTGTCGCACCTGTTCCGCACGGCTCCGGCAAGGCCGGAGGAAACCTGCGATGCCCCCGGCGCTACGACCGCCGCCTCCAGCGGGGCATCGACGTGTGCGCGCTGTTCGGCTTCCGAAGGTGCGGGGGAGCAGCTGGGGCGAAACGCAGGCTCGTCTTCGTCGACCGACTGCTCGCCATATGGAGCGTGTGCGAAGTCGCCCACAAAAGCGGCGGTGCCGTTCGGAAGCGGGCGGCGGCAGAGCAGCCGCGCCTTGCCACAGATCGTCCGGACCAAGATCAGCACGCACTCGGACGTCCTGCTGGCCCAGTGGACTGAATGCGAGACCCGAGGTTCACTTCACTCTGAGTGGACGTTAAGTCCGTTTCTGGTAGCGGCCTCGTCCGGGTTGGGTGAGGAATCCTTGGCGGGTGAGGCGTCCGAGGCGGCTGCGGGTGATGTTGACGGTCGCTTCGTCGGTGGGCATGCCGAGGAGTTCGTGCAGCTCACGGGCTCTGAACACCTGGCCGGGGTGCTGGTTGAAGGCGTTCACGATGGCCTGGTAGGCGGTGCTGGTCTCGGGCGGGCCGGATTCGGCTCCTGCCGGCGCGGCCTCCGCGATGACCTTCCGGGTGGTGTCCAGGTCAACGAGTCGCGCCTGGGTCTCGGCCAGGGCAGCGGTCAAGTGCTCGATCTGACCGCGTAGTTCTGCGGCTCGGGCGGCCCATCGGGCCGTCACCAGGTGACACCTTTCCCGATCAGTCCCACACTGAAAACGCCCGCATGGGTAGATGTGCTCGGTGGTCAACTCTGGTCTCCGAGCCGGGCTGCCTACCAGTTGGGCCCCTGCCCGGGCCCAGGACCGCTTCACTTTCGGCGGCAGGGCCGGAGCCCGCACGGCATGATCCGCTGCCACCGCAGTCGTGAGCACCAGCGGGACACCGCCACAGCCGCGAGCGCGCGTCCTTTTGCGTGTCGAACCGTGAAGGCGACCACCATCCACCAGGTCGTGCCGCCATCGGCTTCGGCAAACTGCCGGCTGAACAGGCTCACTAGAATGATCAGGTTCACGGGGCTGCTCCCAGCCGTCTGGTGAATGCAGCGCCGGGTGTGCCCAGCCCCTGCGCGATCGACGGTCACCGGAACAGCCCGTCCCGGTGACCGTCGCCTTCCGCGAACTCCCACATCGGTCTGGGTCGGCCACGACCGTGCATCTGACGACGGGCACATCACCGTGGCGGGCTGCTAGGCCAGAGATCACCAAAATGGGCGGCGGCAACGCCGACGTTGACGACAGCCCGACCATGGGCAGCTTCAGGAGAGAGCCGTCGGCTTACGAGGCGGCGGTACGGCGCGGAGCAGCTCCCACAGAGGGCGTGAGCCGGATACCCAGACTCCGAGGGTGTGGCGGTCAACCACGTGGAGGCGCTGCTGCTTGGCGAAGTTCACGGCGGGTTCAGTGACCCGTCCGTTGGTCACGATGACCGCGAACTCGGCGCCGTGGACCTGGCGGGCAGTGCCATTGAGGACCTGGAGGTCCGGCGTGCCCACGGCGGAGCCTGCAAGGCCGTTGCTCCGGTGTTTGCACTGGATCACCCAGCGCCGCCCGTAGGGGTCGGTGACTTTCACGTCGGCGCCCAGGTCGCCGCCGCCCCCGACGCGGACCGTGTCCTGGCAGCCGTCGCGGCGCATCAGATCGCGCACCGCGTCTTCGAACTGGGAGTGGTGGAGGGCGTCCAGCTGGGCCAGCCCGTAGCGCAGGCCCTGCGCGCCGACCGCTTCCCACCGCGCCTGCTGCTCCTTGTTGTACAGCCAGCCGCCGCCGGCCAACACCGCGAGCACGCCGACAACGGCCAGGATCCACCAGTGGGCCAGCAGCCAGTGGACAACGGTCACCACCAGGGCGACGGCGAAGACGGCGGCCACCAGGAGGCCGATCAGCCGGTCGTCCGTGCGCTGCCGCCGTCTGCCCGGCCTGCGAGCGTGTCGCCGTGCAGGCGGCCGCCTGGTCGTCGCCGCCGGGCCCTTGCGCGGGCGGGCAGGTCGAGCAGGGCTAGCGGCCCCGACGGGCGGTGCTCATGCTCGTGTCTCCGCTTCAGGCCGGTATCCGCCCGGGCCGAACGAGGCCGCGAGGAGCGTTGGGTTGGTCAGCTGGCCTGTGCCGTCCGGCAGCTCCAGCCACCACCTGCTGGCCAGGGAGTTGACGACGGGCGGACACCCCAGTGCCCAGCCGGCCGGGTGCACGGTGATCCCGGCGACGTCGTCGAGTTCGTTGGCCAGGCCGGGCGGGAGAAGCCACCAGGCGAGGGCGTGGCTGATGTCGGAGAGCACCGGGCCGTGGGGGGTGGAGCCCATGTGCCGGATCGCCTCCAGTGACCGTGACAGCCGGGCCTCGGCGACCCGCCAGTGCGGGCCGGTGGGGATCGCGGCCAGCTGCTGCGCGTCCCACGCCTGCTGTGTCGCTTCGGGATCCGGGGTGCAGGAGAGTAGCCACTCCTGCCCCGCGCGCACCGGCGCGAGGGGAACGTGTGTCGCCATGTCTGGACCGTACGTAGCGCAGTTGCGGGCGAGCGCGCGGATTGCGCCAGATTGCGCGTCCTGCTCCCGGGTTGAGGCTGGTTGCTCAACCGAGGTCGAGCGAGGCTCTTGCCCGGCCGATCAGTCGGCGTGCCTGCTGCCCGTGAACGGCTGACTCTCCGAGGCGATCCCACACCCTGCCGTACAGGGTCACGTCCTCCGTCGACTCCAGCGCGAACTCCGTGTTGATCGTCTCAACGACCACGCGCGCCTCGTCGAAAATCCAGAACCCATGCTTCGGGGGGAGCTTCAGCCGCGCGCTCAACGGCACGATGCCCAGCTCGATCTGCGGCGGCCCGATCAGTCCGATGAGCCGGTCCAGCTGGCCGGCCATCACCTCGGACGGTCCGACGAGGGCGTGCAGTGCGCCCTCCCACACGAGGACACGGAACATCTTCTCGCCCTCGTACAGCACCTCTTGGCGCCGCATGCGCGCGTTCACAGCCTCGTCGGTATCGCGGGGCGACTGCATCAGCTCGGCGTTCAGCATGAGCAGGTGCCGGGCGTAGTCGGGTGTCTGGAAGAGCCCCGGGATGACGGTGGCCTCATATCCGCGGACGGTCGCCGTGCGCCGGTACTCGGCGACGTACCGGTCCTGCACGGCACGGTGCCCGGTGGCGAGCTGCCGGCGCCAGGAGCGCTGCTGAGACTCCAGCCCGCGCAGTCGGCTGTGAAGGTCCGGCACCTCTGAGGGGACGTCCAGGGCGAGCGCCCACGCTTCCAGGTCTGTGGCCGTGGCGGTCTGCTTGCCGGTCTCTAGTCGGGACACCTTAGACCGTTGCCAGCCCAGCCGCTCGGCGAGGTCTTTGCCCTGCAGGCCGGCCTCGGTGCGCAGCTCACGCAGACGTCCACCGAGGGCCTCGCGGCCGGACTGGTAATCGGTGCTCACCTGGCAGACGGTACCTGGGCTTGGAATTGCCGGGTAGGGACGGCGAAGTGCCAGGCAGCGTCCCGGGCTTGGCACGCTTGGACGACGGTATCGGGGTCTTCGTGGACCGTCACCCCGAGGGTCACGCCGTCCTCGTCGATGACGAACCGGACGACCGTGCGGGCATCGAAGAGCCAGAAGTCGTACTCCGGCAGGCCGAGCCGTTCGGCGGCCGCGCGGTACAGGTTGCGGATGTCCTCGCCGGCGGCGACGTTGCCGAGGCCGGTGGCGAGGAGGAACCGCTGCCCCTCAGTGGGCGGGTCGTCGACCAGGCGCACCCGCTCGACCCGCCTGCCCTGCCTGGTCTGGTCGCGGACGTTGGTCTGCCACGAGTTGGCGGGGTCGTAGTCGAAGGACTCGCCGTTCTGGAAGCGCGCCCAGTTCGGGCTCACACGGTCGGTGGCGTACCCGCGCTGGGTCTCCAGCCGCCAGGCGGTGTGCTGGAACTCGGTGAACAGGTGGGTGATCTCGTCGAACGGGATCAGGTCGGGCACGCGGTCTGCTCCTCGTCTCGGTGGGTGAAGCGGGTGAGCAGCTCCCGGGGGACACGGACGAACGACTCGCTGTCGAGGACGTCGCGAAGCTGGGCGATGTCGGCAGGGTCGGTGACGGTGTAGCCCTGGACGACGATGTCGCCGGTGTCGAGGTCCTCGTACAGCGTCGGGCAGTTGCCGTTCTCCGAGGTGGTGCCGATGAACCTGAGCCGCATGGGTGCTCTCCGTTCTGGCCGTCGAGAGGTCCAGCATGCTGCGCGTTGCGGAAGCCTGCCCGGCGATTGCGTGAGTGGTGATGACCCTGCCCGGTTGCCCGCAACGGGCTCTGCGGCAGCGGCTGGCGGATGAGCACTGGCTAAGGTGTCTCGCCGGCGTTCAGCGCCATGCAGAACGCGGTATCGGCGGCCATCACAACGATTCCGGCGTCGTCGATGTTGAGCCCGAAGTCTTCCGACACCTTGTGCGTGAGCCACGGCACGTCGTTGAGACCGTCACGCTACGCGCCGCAAACGGAGAGGGCCGCGAACAGCGCATCTCGCTCCGTGGCGCCGGACGGCCAGTCGAGGTCACGGACAGCGTTGAGGTAGGCGCCCTGTGCGGGTGAGTAGGTGTGGTCGGCCTCGGACGCGATCGGACCGGGCGCCGCGTCGTCGTCAGTCGATGAGCAGCCGGTGAGCGGCCGACGGCCTTCCCGAACTACCTCGACCACCGCGAGATACCCCGGCCGTCAGGAGCTTGACCGAAGCGGTCCCATCACAGTCGTGTCCGTCCGCCGGGCCGGTGCGCGCGAGCCCACACACCGCGCACGGAAGGAACAACCCGGCCGTCATGTCACAGACCATCCAGGTGATCGGCGGGATCGACACCCACACCGACGTCCACCAGGCCGCCGTCATCGACACCATCGGTCGGCACCTGGCCACCGAGGCATTCCCCACCACGCCTGCAGGCTACCGGCAGCTGCTGGCGTGGCTGCGCTCCCACGGCCGGGTGCTGGTGGTGGGCATGGAGGGCACCGGATCTTTCGGCGCCGAACTCGCCCGGTGCCTGCGCGCCAACCAGATCGCCGTGATCGAGGTGGACCGACCCGACCGTCGAGCTCGCCGCGCCGCAGGCAAATCCGACTCTGTCGACGCCTACGCCGCCGCCACCGCGGTGCTCTCCGGCCGCGCCAACGGCACCCCGAAGGACCGCGACGGCACGGTCGAGGCAATCCGCGCGCTGCGCGTGGTCCGCGCCAGTGCCGTCAAGGCCCGCACCCAGACCACCAACCAGATCAAATCACTGATCATCACCGCGCCCGCTGCGGTACGCGAAGCACTGCGCTCGCTGACCACCACCGAGTTGATACGGCGCCTGGTCGCCAGTCGTCCCGGCACCGATCTGACCGCCCCGGCCGCCGCCGTCAAACTCGCGCTCAAGCGCCTGGCCAAGCGCTATCAGCACCTGAGTGAGGAAATCGCAGACGCGGACGTCGAGCTGCGCGCCCTGATCACCCGCACCGCGCCCGGCCTGCTCGCGCTACCAGGCGTCGGGACCGAGACCGCCGGGCAGTTGCTGGTCACAGCCGGGGACAACCCCGACAGGCTCGTCTCGGAGGCATCTTCGCTCACCTGTGCGCCGCCGCACCCGTGCCGGCCTCCTCCGGCCGCACCGACCGCCACCGACTCAACCGCGGCGGCGACCGGCAGGCCAATCGCGCACTGCACACCATCGTGCTGGTCCGCATGCGTCACGACCCACGCACCCGCGACTACGTCGGCACCCTCGAAGGGCTCAAGACGAAGGACATCTTCAGATGCCTCAAGCGCTTCGTCGCGCGCGAGGTCTACCACCATCTCACCAGCGCCTTCAGGAGCGAACCATCGGCATCTACAGCCACTTGACGATCTATAGGAGCTTCAGAGTCAAGCTAGCGGGGTTCCTATGTGGCGGGTGTGACGTGTCGACGTTCGGACTTACCGCCCGATCGGGTGGAGCCGCGACCTGTTCCCGGGCGGGTTGCTTGTTTGAGCCGCTACGAAGATCACGACCCGTCGTGATCTTCGAGAGGACACGTTGTGCCCGGTCTTTTCCGGATCCCGGACTACGCACGACACCTGCTCATCCTGAACGCCGAGCTGATGCAGTCGCCCCGCGACCAGGCGTGCTGTCAGTAGACCTCGAGCATCTCGGTGACGAGCGCGGCGATAGGGGAGCGTTCAGAGCGGGTGAGTGTGACATGGGCGAAGAGCGGGTGACCCTTGAGCTTTTC
>NZ_JBEXYL010000195.1:0-7559 GCF_040630895.1 Streptomyces sp. NPDC005728 | reverse complement strand
CGGCTGCCGGTGTCCCGAAGACCACGACGGGACTGGATGCCAACAAGAAGGTGTCGGGGCGCAAGCGGGGGCTGGCCGTCGACGTGCTGGGCCTGATCATCGGCGTCGTGGTGCTGGCCGCCTCCGCCCATGACAACGCCGCCGGCACCGCCCTGCTCGATCAGGCTGCCGAGCGGTGCGGGATGCGTCTGGACAAGGCCCTGGTGGACCAGGGCTTCAAGGACGAGGTTCTCATCCACGGCGCCCTGCTGGACATCGACGTCGAGGTCGTCCGCCGCAACCCCGCAGACCAGGGCAAAGGCTTCGTCCCGCAACCGAAGAGGTGGATCGTGGAGCAGGTCAACGGCACGTTGATGCTGCACCGCCGCCTCGCCCGCGAGTACGACCACCGCCCCGACACCTCCGCCTCGCGCGTCTACTGGGCTTCCATCGCGAACATGGCCCGCCGCCTCACCACACCCGCCCCCACCTGGCGCGACACCCTCGGGCTGGCCGCGTGAACATCAGCGAGCTCCTGGCAGACCTCCAGGACCAGCACGACGAAACCACGGCCCGGGCCGGTGAACTACGCGACCAGATCGACCACTTGACTGCCGCCCTGGCCGAGACCGAAGCGCGACTCGCAGACCTGGCCACCACCCGGAAGATCATCGCCGAACGCATCCCGCCCGGGACCGAGCCCGATCCACCCGAGACGAACACCGCCTACCAGGCCATCGTGAACGCCTTCAACCAGCACCCCGACCGGGCATTCCGAGCCCGCGAGCTGCACGAACTCCTCGGCATGCCCACCGACGAGGCGACCGTCAACGTCACCCGCAGCCGCCTCGGACGCCTCGCCCGACAAGGCTTCCTCACTCAACCCGGACGAGGCCGCTACCAGAAACGGACTTAACGTCCACTGACACCAGCAACTTCATTCACATGATTGATGTAACGGCGAACAAGCCCTCAGCTGGCTGCTTCGGCCGGAGGACTGATCGAGCAGTCTGGGCTCCTCACCTGGCCGCAGCTGGTTGGGGCTCGTAGAAGGTTCCGTCGCGGAGCATCGCGAAGAGGACGTCGGCCCGGCGTCTGGCGAGGCAGAGCAGGGCCTGGGTGTGGTGCTTCCCTTGGGCGATCTTCCTGTCGTAGTAGGCCCGCGATGCCGGGTCGCCCAGAGCGGCGAACGCGGAGAGGAAGAAAGCCCGTTTAAGCTGTTTGTTTCCCCTCCGGGAGGGCTGTTCGCCGCGGATCGAGGAGCCCGAGCTCCGGGTCGCCGGGGCGAGACCTGCGTAGGCGGCGAGGTGGCCGGCGGTCGGGAAGGTGCTGCCGTCGCCGACCTCGATCAGGATCCTGGCTCCGGTCCTGACGCCGACTCCCGGCGTCGACGTCAGGACCTTCGAAAAAGGGTGGGCGTCCAGGAGTTCCTCGATCCGCCCGGCCAGCAGCTTGCGTTGGTCAAGGACGGCCGCCAGTGATCCGGCCAGGCTCGGGACGATCAGTGCGGCCGCGTCGGTCCCCGGAACGGTCACGGTCTGCTCGTCCAACGCGTCGAAGATTTCCTCAGCCAGCCGCTCGGCCATCCGCGGGGCCTTCGGCCGCAGCAGCGTGACCAGCCGCCGACGGCCTGCCTTGCGTATCTGTGCCGGGGACCCGTACCGTTCCAGCAGCGTGAGGACGGCCGGGTGCTGCAACCGCGGTCCCAGGACCCGTTCCAGCGAGGGATGGATCTGGGTCAGTAGGCCGTGCAGCCGGTTGGCGACCCTGGTGGCCTCGCCGGCCAGGTCGTCGTAGAAGCCGACGATCATCTCCAGCTCGGCGATCGTCTCGTCCTCGCCGTCGATCGCCCGCAGCGTGTGGGGCATTGCGCGGGCCGCATCCGCGATGATGAACGCGTCCCTCGCGTCGGTCTTCGCCTCGCCCGGGTAGAGGTCGGCGATCCTCCGCATCGTCAGGCCGGGCAGGTAGGCGACCGGGCAGCCCATGTCCCGCGCGACCGCCAGGGGAAGAGCCCCGATCGAAGCCGGCTGATCGACCACGACCAGCACCGTCCCGTGCTTGGCCTGGAGTTTCGCGAACAGTTCGCGGAGCTTGGGTTCGCTATTGGGCAGGCGCTTGTCGAACACCTTCTTGCCGGTCGGGGTGACGGCGGTGGCATGGTGTTCGCCCTTGCCGACGTCCAGGCCGAGGAAGACGTCGATGTCGCCGGTGTCGATCACGTGCAGGCCCCTCCATCACGCTTTCGTCCGGCCGTGCCAGGGCACCGAGCTGCCACATCCACGTTACGGAGAGCTCTTCCGGCTCGGGTTGAAGCCGGTGCTCAAGCCCCTCATCAGCGGTCCGTCGATGCCTCCGGACCCGGTGACACCACCCCCCAGATCATCAACAACAGGAGGGGGAAGTCATGCCGGGCCCGAAGGCCGCAGACCCCATTGCGGAGCCGCGAAAAAGGTAACTGTGATAGTCGACCTGCGGCCCGGGTTGGGTTGCTGCCAGGCTGGCGTTGACGTTCCGGCATGACCCAGAACGGTAACTGGCGGCTCGTCAGAGTTTGCCGTGCCCCCGAGATGTCTGCCGGACGTCGACGTCGGCCTGGCCCACCCCGTTGGCTTGATCAGCAGCTTGTCCGCCATTCTCGACGTGACTCATCACAGTTCTGCCACGCGGTGACTCCACCCAGGCCGGCGTCGACCACGGTCGTCCAGCCCTTGAAGGAGAACAACCGCGTGACCATGCTCGCAGAACAGGTCGACGGCGTCATCGGCGTCGACACGCACCGGGACACTCTTGCTGCAGCGGCCGTCAGTCCTATCGGTGCCGTCCTGGCCAGCACAGATTCGCCAGCCAACGCCCGTGGATACCATCTGCTGCTGGACTTCGCCCGCCAGCACGTTCCCGGCCGTCGCTGCTGGGCGCTGGAGGGGACAGGCTCATACGGCGCCGGGCTTACTGCCTTCCTCGACGCGAGCGGAGAAAACGTCGTCGAGGTGTGCCGGCCCAAGCGCCCTGCGGTCCGGGGCGGACGCAAAACAGACATGCTGGACGCCGTCCGCGCAGCCAGGGAGGCCCTGGCGACCGAACACCTCATCCACCCACGACGCCGCGGTGAACGCGAAGCACTTCGCGTCCTTCTCACCACCCGGCAGAGCGCCGTCCTGGCCTCCACGGCTGCAATCAACCTGCTCAAAGCGCTGATCGTCTCGGCGCCCGACGAGGTCCGCGTCGAACTCCGAGGCATGAAGAGCAAGGAACAGGTAGCTCACTGCGCAAGGTTGCGCGACCGCCCGGCCCAGAACATCGAACACCGCATGACCGTTCGCGCGCTGAGAAGCGCCGCTCAGCGGATCGAAGCCCTGCGCGCTGAAGGGAAGGAGCTCGAACTGGAACTCCTCGCTCTGGTCCGTACCGTCGCCCCCGAGCTCCTGGCCCTGCAAGGGATTGGTCCCATCAGTGCAGCTCAGATCCTGATCAGCTGGTCGCATGTCGGGCGCTTCCGGTCGGAGGCAGCGTTTGCGGCCTTCGCCGGCGTCGCTCCAATCCCCGCGTCATCAGGGCTGACCAACCGGCACCGGATCAACCGCAGCGGCGACCGGCAGCTCAACCGAGCACTCCACACGATCACCTTGATCCGCATACGCCTTGACCCCGCTACCCGTGCCTACGTTGCCCGGCGAATCAGCGAGGGGAAGACCGCGCGGGACGCCCAACGCTGCCTCAAGCGCGCAATCTGCCGACACGTCTTCAAGCTCCTCGAACGAGGAGACCAGCCCGCAGCCCAAGTCACCGCTGAAGATCTCCCTCAAGCAGCTTGACTCGATATGGCAGCCTCGGGGGGCAGCGTCCTACGGCAGGATGCCGCCACTCACCCCGGCACCTATGTCGGCCCTGTCGTCAACTGAGCCCGTTTGAGCCTGGATCACCCCGCCATGCAGCCGGCGTAGATCGACGATCGGCGGCGGTCCGCTTGCGCCGCCGATACGCTCTCAGCCTTTCCCAGAGGCGGACAAGGCTGAGAGCGTCCGGACGACCGTCGGCGGCCACCAGCTCCGCGCTCGAGTCCGCTCACTGTTGTTCGAGCCGCTGATGGGCTGGACGGGAATCGATGTCGCCGACCTCGGCGCCGCCCGGAAGGCAGGGCTGTGCTGACCTTGAGCAAGATGGACACCTGATCCGGACTGAGTCACGAAGATCTGACAGGACCTCAGGCTCGAAGCGTTCGCAGCCAGCTGAGGCTCTGGTACGGCGCCAAGCCTTTACACCGTCCCGACCGGCACTCCCCGCCGGGCACCGAAGGGCTGCTGCTGGTGGGGTGGCGTCGAGCTCGGGCTCATCTTCTGCTGCGGGGTTTTCAACCCCCGCCTACACCACCTACCGCCTGCGACGCACCGCGACCGGGTCGCCCGCACCTTGACCGCCTGGGCGGTGACACCCAAGGCCTCGACCGCGCTCCTTACGGCCGTCTGGGGCGTGCTGGGCAGCCTGCTCGGCCCGAGTACGGCCATCGGCCTGGTCCGGCATGCTCCTGCTGGCAGCCCCATGCTGCTCCCCCGGCGCGTGGCAACGCATCTCTCTGAGCCGGGGCCGGCGCGAGGCGCACTTGACGGGGCGCCACGGCCCGCCACCGCGATCGGGCCGCACCGCCCTCATCCTCCAATGAGCGGGCCACCTCTCCGCGTGCAGCTCGGAGATGAGCGCGACGGCCTACGCCCTGACCGGGGGGCCGCGGCGGGGCACATTGCACTTTGGCGCCGACTGCGTCCCGTGACTCCATCAGCTCAGGTGCTGCCGCCACCTCTTCGTCTGCCCGCTGGGCGGTGAGGACGGCCCGGGGCGGCTCGTCGCGGAGCGCCGTGTCGGCGGCGATCACCCGCTGAGCAGGCCGGACTTGACGGACAGTGGTCGATCCGCCGAGGAAGGACTGGATTCACAGAATGTGAATCAGGCAGACTCGTACTCATGGCACGTCGCGCCCACAAGCCCACCACGCCCACAAAACCGCTGGTCAAGAAGCCAATTTCGATCGGCAGCGTGGACTCCGCCGCAGTGATCGGAGAGCTGCGAAAGCTCCATGAGGACGCCGAGGATCCCAGCGTCGATCGCCTCCCGGACGACGGTGAGTTGTTCACCGCACTGCTCTACTTCGAATCGCACGCCGGAGCTCTGAAGGACGAGCAGGCGCGGCGCGCCGCGGCTCTCAAACGCGTGCTGTTGTGGGAGTACCTCCGCGAGCAGGCCGACCTCCACCAAGCAAGGGCCGTCGAAGACGCCCGGGCAGCGAACGCCGCCTGGTCCGACCTCGTGGACCCACTTGCCGTGGGAACACCAAGTGCCGCGTACAACAAGGCAGCGAGGCTTCGGGCATCCGTACTCAGAAGTGCTTCCCATGAAGCGCAGCAGGTACGTCGCACCCCAGAAGCCGTCCTTGAAGCGGAACGACAGATCGCCGCGCGTGCGGCCGCCGTACGCCGCGCCCAGGAGGAGGCCTCGCGAAGACATGAGTTGCTCGTGCCAGTGGCGAGACGGCTTCTTGAGCATCGAGCCGAACTGGTCGAGGATGACGAGGTCGCGTATTGGCTGGACGAAGTCGCTGAGGTACTCCCCCACTGCGAGACCCCGGTACAGAAGCTCAGCCTCAGCACCTATGTCCAAGCGGCGGTCCGGGAACTCAGGCGAGCAGAACGCACCACTGCTCGCGCCGTCGCGATCTCCGAGGACGCGCAACTCGCCTATGCGGCGGCAGCCGCGCTCTTCCATCAGTGACAAGGCGTTCTGCACCCGGGTCATCTCCCCCAGGTGCAGAACCCTCGCATGTGCGGTCCGTTCCCTCGACCGCACCAGGTCTGGGGGATGAGGGCCTCTTCCGCCCTAACCGGTCTCTGATCACCGACACCGACTTGCTGACGGGCACCGGACCGCCAGAAGCTATTACGCCGTAATAGCAGCCACTCCCCCGGCACCGATCCGCCACTGGCTCCGAAGTTGACGTCGGCGGGTTGGAGCATCCGGCCGGTCCAGTAGGTGGCTGAATGCCGGAGCGTCCGAGGCTGGGCCTGGATGCCGGCTACGACTACCACCTCGTTCACGACATCGTCGCCGCCCGGAACACCGACGCACGGATGGCTCCACGCCTCGTCCGACGGGCCTGGACTCACTACCGCTGGGACACATGGCCTCGCACGTCACGCAACCGATGACCTGCCGGTGGACACTCCGCTTCCTCTTGCTCGCGTCGATCGTGAACGCGTCTGTCAGGCAGGCCACAGCCGCGGTCATCGAGCCGAACAAGACCCCTTTGAAGAGAAAGCTGTTCGCGCTAAGAAGATCCTGGCGAGGCGCACACGGCGCCCCACAGCCGGTTGGATCGAGCATCACGCGCGCTGCTTCTTGCCACACGGCGGAGCCCACTGGCGGACGCTCCTATTACGTCGTAATAGCTTCGCGTGCATCCCTCATGCCCAGGCGGAGCCCACCTTGCATGACAAGGTCAAGCGCGCAGGGCCCCGGGGAGCGATGGCTGCCAGTGTGATCCGCTCGTTCTGCGGGCGCTGGCCAACGTCTACTTGCCTTGGCGCTATGACGACGTAATAGCGCCTCCTCCCCCACCGCCTACAAGCCACGCCCGCAGGATCGCTCTGGCTGACGAGTTCCCCCACGATGGAGACGGGGTAGGGCGGCGATGCGGAGTGCCAGCCGGCGACGGTGCCGCGGCTCCCGGCGAGGACATGCCGACGCTGAAAAGGCCCGTCTCCACCCAGGCGCGCAAGCCGAGGTCCGCGAAGGCTACCGGGGCCTGGCCAACGAGTTCCCCGGCCAGGAGAGTGCCCCGCGTCGCAAACCGAAGGACTTCGGCGCGGAAGTCATCAACAAACAGTACTGCCGGCGGCAGTGTCAGCGCCGCCGGTCCTCCCACTGGGTCCCCGTCGAACTGCCTGAACCCTCCGGCTGAGCCCGACACCGGCTATGACTACCACCCGGTGCACCATGATTCGAGCGCACCAACTCCTACTGGCAGACGCTCCAAGGACTGCATGCTCGTCGAGTCCCCCACGGCCTCTCACTGCGCTCCGGCTTCGCTCCGGGCGGCTGCCGAACATGCCGCCACTGATGGGGACTGGCTATTACGTCGTAATAGCTCCGGGCCAACTCACGACAGTGATGTCCGCGTGCAGCGCCTTCACGAGATATGTCCTGACCCACTTTCCGCAGCATGTGAGGCGAGGAAGCGCGGCGGCAAGCCGCCGCCAAGCGACGACTCATGGGTCATCAGGCAGACAGCCCTGGTCGAGGTCGGCACACCCATACTCCGTAGTCCGCTCAGCCTCACTGCGGTCAAAGGAAGCCATCACCTGAGGACCGCCCGCCGCAGCGGCGAGGAGAAGAGGCCGACGCGCGCCCAGACCCTGCCTGCGCCCTACTTGTCTTCGAGTGCTGCCACCAGCTGCGGCAGCTGGCCGCCGGCCGCGATGAGGGCCAGGTGATCGTGATAGTCCCGGCTGCTGACGATCAGGCCGTCGCGGACCCGCAGCACCTGGATGTTGGAGGACGTGAAAGTCCGCCCGGTCACCCGGTGGTACACC
>NZ_JBEXYL010000194.1:0-7689 GCF_040630895.1 Streptomyces sp. NPDC005728 | reverse complement strand
ATCGACAGCAAATGAGCAATCAAAAACGCCTCATCCAAACCCTGCTGCAACACCAACTCCTGCCGCGGCGGCACAGGAACCGCCGCCAACTGCCCCGCCAACACCGCCTGAGCCAACTCCTGCTTCGACGCAAAATGAAAATACAACGCCCCCTTCGTCACCCCCGCCCGCTGCAAAATCTCCGCAATCGTCGCCGCCTCAAACCCCACCTCCGCAAACACCCCAGCAGCCGCCACCAAAATCGCCCGCCTCGTCCTCACCGCCCTCTCCTGCAAAACCACAACCCCACCTCCACACCCGACACCAACACCCAACCAACAAAAAAAACCGCCTAGTTCGTATCCTGACACCACCACCCCCAACGATCAACCAACCCCCACCCCTCAACGACCCACCCACACCCCACAACCCCCACAACCCCACCCCACCCACGCAACAAACCAACCACCCTCCAGGAAAACCTGAGCCCCCCTCAAGCCCCAACGGACACCATGGGCGGGGAGAGATCCAAACGAAGGGGAGGCCCGTGGACGGCGGCTACAACCTCCCCCGTCCGACGTGCCCTCGCACCCCCAGCCACACCGGCATGGGGCCGCGTAGCCCCCGCACTTCGCTCACGCCACCGGCCAGGCAACCGTCGGAAGAACGCCCTCGGCCCCAGGCCACACCGGCCGCGCAAGGCGAACCCGCACAACCCCCCACCCACCCCCTGACACCACCGTGCCCACGCGCACGAGGAAAGGACCGACATGGGCAGGAAGCTGGACGCGGACGTCATCATCGTCGGAGCCGGGCCCACCGGCCTCATGCTGGCTGCAGAACTACGCCTGGGCGGCGCCAGCGTCATCGTCACCGAACAACTCGAACAATCCGCCGGCCAGTCCCGCGCCCTCGGCTTCACCACCCGCGCCCTGGAATCCTTCGACCAGCGCGGCCTCCTCCCCCGCTTCGGCACCGTGGAAACGAGCCCGATGGGCCACTTCGGCGGTATCCCCTTCGACTACACGGTCCTCGAGGACGCCAACTTCGGAGCCCGCGGTATCCCCCAGTCCCAGACCGAAGCCGTACTCGAGGAATGGGCCCGCGAACTCGGCGCCAACATCCGCCGTGGCCACGAGTTCCTCAACCTCGCCCAGGACGAAGAAGGCGTCACCATCACCGTCCGCTCCCCCCAGGGCGAACGCCAACTACACAGCCTCTACGTCGTCGGCGCCGACGGCGCCCACAGCCCCGTTCGCAAAGCTGCCCACATCGACTTCCCCGGCACCCCCGGGACCCAGGTCATGCACCTGGCCGACGTCACCGGGACCGACGTACGCCCCCGCCCCTTCGGCGAACGCCTCCCCACCGGCCTCGTGCAAACCTTCCCCGTCGACGACACCACCACCCGCATCATCCTCTCCGAGTACAACACCCCCCTCGACCACCACACCGAAACCCCCACCTTCTCCGACATCGCCGCCGCCTGGCACCGTGTCACCGGTGAGGACATCACCACCGCCACCCCCCACTGGACCAGCTCCTTCACCGATGCCACCCGCCAAGCCGCCACCTACCGCGACAACCGCGTCCTCCTCGCCGGCGACGCCGCCCACATCCATCTCCCCGTCGGCGGCCAAGGCATGAGCACCGGAATCCAGGACGCCGTCAACCTCGGCTGGAAGCTTGCCGGCACCACCCAAGGCTGGGCTCCCGCGCACCTCCTCGACACTTACCACGACGAACGCCACCCCGTCGGCCAACGCCTCCTCACCAACACCCGGGCCCAAGGCCAAGCCATTTTCGGCGGCGATCAGTCCCAGGCCCTTCGCGACCTCTTCGCCGAACTCCTCACCCTCACCGACGTCCAAAAGCACCTCGCGGGCACCATCAGCCACACCGACATCCGTTACACCACCCCCGGCACCGACGCCAACCCCCTCACCGGCCACCGCCTCCCCCCACGCACGCTCAACACCACCACCGGCCCCACCCACACCACCCAGCTCCTCCACTCCGCGCACATGCTCCTCATCACCCCCACCACCACACCCCAGCCCAACACCACGGGCTGGAAAGACCGCCTCACCACCATCACCACGACCGCCCCCCACCCTCACCCCCTCCCCGACGCCCCGCTCCTCATCCGCCCCGACGGATACATCGCCTACGTAGGCACCGACCCCGACCAGCTGACCCAAACCCTCCACCACTGGCTCGGCGCCCCCGACCCCGCCTGAAGCACACACAACGAGGCAGCAGGCGTCGCCGAGCAGCCGCCATGCGGTCAGGACGAGCCGGGACCGCAACAGTCCTGCGGGCTGGGTGGGTTCGGTGTTCAGGGTCTTGCCGAGCTGGACGGTCGATAAGACATCCACCCACCCCGGAGCCGTCGTCCTCGGCCTGCACGCTCAGCGCACCGTGTCCGCATCGGCCGACAAACTGCGGTCTACGCGGAGAGGCGACCGGAGAAGGCATCAACGTCACCACGCACGTTGACGGTCCGGTAACGATCTGCAGAAGCCCGGCACACCTCTGCATGGAACATACATACGATCCGGCGCATGAACAGAGCTGTGAAGATCGGCCTCGCCGGTACGTGCACCGCGCTGCTCGTCCTCGGGGGAATCGGTACGTACAACATCATGCACAGCCTGACCTCAGATTCCTCGGGCGACGCTCGGACGAAGGCTGCGCGCAGCTTCGACCCAACAGCGGTGTCGAGTACGCCGCCGTCGGGGGACGAAGCGGTCAAGCTGGCCCGCGCGTTCCTGGACAGCTGGTCGCACCAGCACCTCGAAGGCGCGGCGAGCGATACGGACGTGCCGGACGCCGCCTCACTGGCACTGCGGGAGTACACGGACGGCCTGCATCTGAAGAAGCTGTCGTTCGATCGCGTTCTCTCCGCAGGTCCATCGACGGTGACGCGGGGCGCCACCAAGGTCACCTTCGACGTCACCGCCCAGGTCGCGGGCGGCACATGGACGTACTCGAGTGCGGTGGCGGTGCTGAAGAGTACGAGCGGCCTGCTCGCGGTCCATTGGAACAACTCGGTGCTCTATCCGGGCTTGAGTGACGGCCAGTCACTGACCGCGGGCAAGCTGCCGGTCGGCGCGAATGCGGCGAAGGTCGTCGCGAGCGACGGGAAGACGGACCTGTCCGCCTTCCCGTCCCTGCGGGACATCACGACGACGATCCGCCAGAACGCGAGGCCCATCGGTGGCAGCACCGGCACAGGCGTCGCTGTGGTCGACGGCGGCGGGGCCGGCGTCAGGACGCTGAAGGTCTTCTCCAAGGGGCGAGCCCCCGTTGTCAGGACGACCATCGACGCCCGTCTCCAAGCGGTGGCCGAGAACGCGGTGAAGGACTCCCATCTCCAGGAGAACCCCGCCGGCACCGTGGCACTCGACTGGAGGAACGGCCACATCCTGGCGATCGCGCATACAGGCGCGGACGGGGACATCGCCATCAACGGCATCAAGTCGCCGGGCTCCACGATGAAGATCATCACTTCTGCGGCCCTGTTCGACCGGGCAGGCCTCACGGCGAGCAGTCCGGCGCCGTGCACCGACTCGCTGATGGCCAACAGCCAGATGTTCCACAACGACCCCGGTGTGAGGGCCAACCCCCGCTCCACCCTCGCCCAGGCGTTCGCCGTGTCGTGCAACACCTCCTTCATCAAGGACGGCTTCCACTACCTGGTCCATGACAGCGACGCCTCCGCGCTGCACGACGAGGCCGTGAACGTCTTCGGCATGGGCAGCTGGTCCATCGGCGGCGGGGTCGCCACGACCGACCCGAGTATCCCGCCGGACGTGCAGGGCGGCGACCAGGCGGCCCAGTTCATCGGTCAGGGCAAGGTCACGGCCACACCGCTGTTCATGGCGTCCGTGGCGGCGACCGTCCGCAACGTCGGCTTCGAGCAGCCGGTCATTCTGCCGGGACAGCACCAGGACACCGCGTCCCGGCCCATCTCCTCCCGCACGGCGGGGTATCTGCAGTCGATGATGCGCAGCGTGGCCACCAGCGGCACTGCGGCTCCCCGGCTGGGCGGGCTGGGAGGCGTCGGGGCCAAGACGGGCACAGCGGAGGAGGGGGACCACACCAACGGCTGGCTGACCGCCTACAACTCCCGCATCTCGGTCGCAGCCCTCGTCGAAGGCGGCAGCTCCGGTGTGGACTCCGCCGGATATGTCGTCCGGCGGCTGCTGACCGGCAGTTGACCTGCAACTGACCCCCGTACCTCATGAGCGCGGGGTCCACGCGACCGCCGACGAGCGGCCGAGCGGACCCCGCGCTCAGGGGCGAGCAGCCGCAGTCAGGCTGCGGCCCCCGGCCGCGGGGTGCGTCCTCGGCCGTCGCTGATGGTGGTGGACTTGAGGGTGTTCCGCTTGCGCTTGCCGGAGACGAAGGTGGCCCGTCCGGCCCGTCCGGGGCGTCCGGTCTTCGGCCGACGGACCGGGGTTTCGATGCCGTCGATGCGCAGCGTGACGATTTCGGCCTGGGCGCAGGCGAACACGTCGGCCAGCGGCGCCGCTGGCAGCGTCCGGGCTCGCATCGCGCCTCCCCCTGGGGCGCGAGTTCGGTGACAAGCTCATCAAGCCCACCAGCGTGTTCCCGTGACAGCCCGCAGAAGGCGAAAGAGGACTTGGCCGTGCGGGCCTGACCAAGGTTCATACCTCGACAACCCAGTGGATCACCAGCCCGTCACCGCTTGCGTGGAGACACGGTCAGGCGGGCTGCCACAGCTCGACCCGATTGCCCTCCGGATCGGTGACCCAGCCGAATCGACCGACCCCCTCCATGTCCTGCGTTTCTTTGGCCACGTCCGCTCCCTTGGCGCGCAACTGCGCGAGCATCGCATCCAGGTCGCGGACCCGGAAGTTGAGCATGGTTTGCTGGGCGCGGGACCCGAAGTAGTCGGTCTCGGACTCGAACGTCGCGAACACCGTCGGCCCGGCTCCCTGACGCCACAGGCCGTTCTCATCGGCGTCCAGGCCCAGGCAATCCCGATACCACGCGCTCAGCACCTCCGGGTCGGCGGCCCGCATGAAATATCCACCGATTCCAAGCACACGTTCCATGCCGCCATCTTGCCAGGAAGGCAATCGGGCGGGCTGGCACCACACCATCGCCCGCAATGCCCCTCCCTCCCGTCTCCATCGCGGGGGACCCGTTGGACGTCGTCAGCGCACTTCAGGCGGCCGCCGCCGGCGTCGGACCGTGGGCCGGGGCTTGTTGTCGGCCCGGCTCTCGCCCTGGGCCTGGATGGGGTGCTGCCAGAGAACCTGGTTGAGCCCGCCAGGTCGGCTCGCTCAGGAGCTCTGAGGAGTGCTGCCGACCTTCTGGCATGCCGAGAGGAGGTAGTCATACATCTGGGTCCGACTGGCGTCGCCGACGTTGGCCGGGGCGGCGACTGCGTAATTGCCGAGCGCGATGTTCACGTTCGTATCGCTTGCCTTGGCCTGCTGGGCGCGGAGGTCCGCTGCCAGCCGGTCGGCAGCCGCCTTGGCCGCCGGGTCATCGGTCGACTCCCCGGTGAACGAGGGATAGGTCCGCTGGAACACCGCGATGTCCTCGAACGCCCGGTCGCAGACTTCCTTGTCGCCGGTGCCGCCGCCGGACTGCGCTATGACCACGCCTGTCCCGATGGCTACCACCAGCGCAATGCCCCCGGCGACCCGAAGCGCCGTCCCGGACCGTGGCCGTGCGGGTGTAGCCGTGACGCCGGACGTGGCCGTCGCCCCGGGCGGGCGGCGTGCGACTCCGGCCGTCCCCGTGACCTCGGTGGTCCGGGCCTCGGCCGGCGCCCGGACCGGGGTTGTCGCCGTAGCACCGGACTCGGCCCTCGTTCCGGCCGGACGGCGTGCGACTCCGGCCGCCCGCGTGACCTCGGCAGTGCGGGCCTCGGCCCGTGTCCGGACCGGGGTTGTCGCCCTGGCGCCGGACTCGGCCCTCGTTCCGGTCGGACGGCGTAAGGCTCTGACCGTCCGTGTGACCTCGGCAGTCCGGGCCTCGGCCAGTGCCCGGAGGGCCCCTGCGATCCGTGTGTACGCCTCGGTCCTGGGCGCACGGTGTACGGTCCAGGGCTCGGTGGGCGAGGCGAGCAGGGCCAGGCCCGCTCGGGTGTCCGGGCGCCGGTCCGGGTCCTTGCCCAGGAGGGCCGTGACGAGCGGTGCGAGACGGCCCGCCCGCTTCGGCGGCGGGGCCTCTTCGAACAGGACCGCCGCCATGCATCCGGTGGGTGTGCCCCGGCGGAATGGTGAAAGGCCCTCGACAGCCTGGTACAGCGTCACCCCCAGCGAGAACAGGTCGCCGGCGGGCAGTCCGTCGGTGCCACGCACCCGCTCGGGGGCCATGTACTCCACCGAGCCGATGATCGCCCCGGTGGTGGTCAATGCGGTGTCGGCGTGATGGATCGCGATCCCGAAGTCGGTGAGCAGCACTTCGCCGCCCCTGGCGAGCATGACATTGGCCGGTTTGACGTCACGGTGCACGATCCCCGCCTCGTGCGCTGCGCCGAGCGCCCACAGCAGCGCCTGGGCAACCTTCTCGGCGTGCTCCACCGACAGTGGTCCGTGCGTGGCGAGGTGTTCCTCCAGGGAGCAGCCGTCGACCAACTGCATGACGATCCAGGGGAGGCCGTCCTGGAGGACGACGTCGTGAACGGCAACGATGTTCGGGTGGTCGCGCAGCCGGGCTGCGTTGCGGGCCTCGCGCGCGGCGCGGGTCAATCGTTCGGTCTGTTCGGTCTCGGACACCGCTGGAGGCAGCCAGACCTCTTTGATCGCCACATCGATACGCAGGGTTTCGTCGCGGGCCTTCCAGACCCGTCCGAACCCTCCTGATCCGAGGTCGGAGACCAGCTGGTACCGCCCCCCGATCACCTGGCCCGGTTGCGCACTCCGCCCCACAGCCACCCCCGCCTAGTTCCCAGAGCCCGTCGTGGGACGGGCACGCCACCTGGAGTGTCGTCAACTCTCCCTGCAAACAGTCACGTTACCGACCGTCGGCCACGGTAACCACGGTGCAATCCCCACCCCCCACTGGAGGCGACCGACGCCAACCTGGTCCCCGATGCCCGATGCCCGATGCCCCGGAGAAAAGCCGCCGTTGGGCGACGTAGCCCGTCCTACTCCTCGGTCGGACCGAGATCCGCCTGCGCGTGGAAGGCAACCGTGCCGGCCCGGTGGGCGGCGTGAAGTTCCAGGACGACGATCTCGTTGGTTCCCTTGCGCAGCACGGGTGCCTGGACGTACAGGGACCGCTGAGGTCCGCGGGACCAGTAGCGGCCGAGCGGGAACCCGTTGATCCAGGCATTGCCCTTGATCCAGCCATCGAGGTGGAGGAAGGTGTCGGCGATCTCGGTCACCTCGAAGGTGCCGCGGTGGAAGGCCGGCCCGACCGGTGCGGTGCGCCGGGGCTGGAAGGGGATGCCGTCCAAAGTGGCCAAGGCAGTGGGCAGTTGGTCCAGTCCTCGAGATCGGCGCCGTCCAGGACGGCCTTGCCGAGCAGTCCCTTGCGGTCCCCTTTTCCGCAGCAGCACACGGAGGACGCTAGGTTCTGTCGTCAAATGTCACGCCCACATCAGCAGGGCTGCGAGGGTGATGGCTGCTTAGCTTGACTCTGTCGGGGATCTTGGAGTTTCGCGGTGCGGCAGCGTGGTCAGCGGGCATGCTCGGGTAGTTCTCTTGCCCGATGTAGCTGTCG
>NZ_JBEXYL010000193.1:0-7822 GCF_040630895.1 Streptomyces sp. NPDC005728 | reverse complement strand
CTCAACGACCGCGTGCGCAAGGTGACGCCCAACGGGATCATCACCACCGTCGCCGGCAACGGCCAGGCCGGCTACGTCTCCGACGGCGGCCCCGCCGTCGCCACCACACTCAACGGGCCGATCGGCGTGGCGGTGGACGGGTCGGGGAACCTCTACATCGCCGACTACTTCAACCACCGCGTGCGCAAGGTGACGCCCAACGGGATCATCACCACCGTCGCCGGCAACGGCCAGGCCGGATTCGTTTCCGACGGCGGCCCCGCCGTCGCCACCACACTCAACTTTCCCCGCGATGTGGCGGTGGACGGGTCGGGGAACCTCTATATCGCCGACCACCGTAACCACCGCGTCCGCAAGGTGACGCCCAACGGGATCATTACCACCGTCGCAGGCAACGGACAGGCCGGATTCAACGCCGACGGCGGCCCCGCCATCACCACGTCTGTGCAATCCCCTGCGGCCGTGACCACTGACCGGTCGGGGAACCTCTACATCGCCGACCACTCCAGTCATCGTGTCCGCAAGGTGGCGCCCGACGGTGTCATCACCACCGTCGCGGGCACCGGTATCGCCGGCTACGTAGCCGACGGCGGCCCCGCCACGGGCGAACGGCTCTACGAACCCGACGGACTGTTCGTGGCGCCCTCCGGTGACCTGTACATCGCTGACAGGTACAACCACCGGGTGCGGAAGGTGTGCGGTGTGGCGGCCGCGGTTCCGCTGGCCCTGCCGGTCTCGGACCTGTACGGCGAGGTCGTCCTCCCGGTCATGGTCCCCCGTCGCCAGGAGTTCGACCTGGGCGCCCGTGTCCACAACCGCGGCCCCGCCATCGCCAGCGGAGAGCACATCACGGTGGTGCTCACTCTGGCCGACGGCTTGGAAAGCGCCCAGGAGAACAACGGGCGGCGCCTGACCCGCACCTTCCCCGGCACCGACCTGGCCCCCAACAAAGGCTCGCTGGACGGTGTGTTCCGCGTCCGCGCCATGGACACCGCCAAGCCGGGCACGTACGAGTCCACCCTGGAGATCCAGTACGGCGGCGACCTCAACCTCAAGGACAACACTTTCACCTTGCCCGTCACCGTCGTCGTCCCCGAACCGGCTGCGGACGAGCGTGCACTGATCGTCTACCAGGAGAACATCCCCGAGGCCGCCCCCGGCCGCTCCGCCCGCTTCCACCTACGCTACGTCTCGCCCGTCGGCCAGCCGGTGAACCCTGGCATCATCACCCAGCGCTTCACCGCCCCCACCGGCTTCACCTTCACCGGCCGGCCCACCTACACCTACCCCGACACCATCCAGGGCGCCATCACCGGCGACCTGGAACACGAGATCAACGACTCCGGCCGCACCCTGATCATCCGCGCCAACCCCCACCTCAACACCACCGACACCGACAGAGGCACCCACCTCTACAGCATCGGCCTGAACGCCCAGCCCGACGCCACCCCCGGCCTCGTTGGGGACGGCTCGGCCAGCATCGGCCAGCGTCCTCCCGTGCAGATCGTTGCCAAGGTCACCGGCACCGAGGCGGAGCACAGCGTCCGTATCGTCCAGACCCAGCTCGACAAGGCACGGGTACGGCCTGGCCAGCAATGGGCCTACCCCGTGGTGCTCACCCTCACCAACACCGGGCGCACCCGGATCGGCCGCCAGGACATCGTCCTCACCGCCCCCCAAGGCCTGTGGTTCACCGAGAACCGAGTGATGATGTCCAGGGAAGGACACACCGGCGAGACCGAACTGGCCGGCCAACGCTCCGACGGCAACCGCACCTTGACACTCCGGGGAGCCGCCGTCGACCTGGCGCCCGGCAAATGGGCCGTCATCTACCCCGAGATGGAAGTCGAAACCGACGCCCCGGCCGGCGCCGTACGCGTCGGCATCCGCATCGGCAACCCCGCCTTCGCAACCTGGCAAGCCACCATCACCATCCAGGCATAACACCCCAAAGACCCAGGTCGGCTCGGGGCGACGCCACTCGAAAGAGCCATCGCTACAGCCCCCACCGCCCGGTCGCCAGCAACGGCCGAAGACACCTCTACGTGGCAGACGGGCCGCCGCCGCCCGGGCCGATATCCCCGTCGCCATCACGGCGCCGGAGCCCCGCGGGGGTCCCCCTGGGCGCCGCACCGGCCACCCCCCTACTCCCGGAAGAAAGCAGAGAACACGCATGAACGCTTCTACAACTCCCCAGGGCTGCACACCGCTCGACCCCGAAGGCACCGGCATCCGGACCCTCGGCTGCGCCAACCGCTTCGCCGTCTGGGACAGCGAGTTCCGCTACGACGGCCGCATCCGCGTCCCCGTCGGGGTGAAGATCAAGGACATCAAGTACTCCTACTACGGCAACGGACAGGCGTCCCAAGGCACGACCGAGTTCAAGCGCGGCCAGGGCGGCACCGGCGAGGAGTACGAGGTCATCGACCTCACCTTCCTCGACGACGCCGACCTCATCACCTTCACCCTGCGCGGCGACCTCAACGTCGACGCCGACCCCCGCCCCGCCTACAGCCGCACGTACCAGATCCGCGTCGACGTCACCCTCGACACCGGCGAGGTCCGCACCGCCACCCCGGAGATCGAGGTACTCACCGGCGCCTGGCAGAGCAGCGACCCCGAGAAGGTCGGCCGGCCCTTTGTCCGGCTGCCCTACGACAACAACTGGGGTGGTGTGCCCAACAGCCAGGCCGGCTTCGGCTACGTGTCGGACAACGGGCGTATCCCCGGGGACAAGTTCATCATCGACCTGGTCAACCTGCGCCAGGGCGAGAAGGGCGTGCAGAGCAACAACAGCGACCACGTCTACTACCAGCTCGTCCACGAGGACGGAACGCCCTCGCACTACACCCCGACTCCCCAGCTGCAGAAGGCGGAAGGACACAAGGACAGCGGCACCGGCCGCAAGGTCATCCTGCCCGCAATCGACCTGCGCCAGCTCGGTGACAAGCCCGGCTACTACCGCCTCCTCATCTGGCCGCAGTCCGCCGACCCCGACGGCTCGCCCAGCAGCCTGCGCTGGGACGAAGCAAAACCGGAGGACGCCTTCCAGCTCGGCAGCGTCTACTACCGGTACAAGGCACCGGCCAGCATCGACACCGGACTGCGCGCCACCATCAAGACACACACCCTGACGGCGACCGCAGGTCAGGAACGCTGGCTCTACCCGGCCTTCGTCATCCGCAACACCGGCCAGCGCACCATCGGCACGGTCAAGGCCGTCTTCACCGCCCCCGAGGGACTGCTGTTCATCGAGGACCGGGCCGCCTTCACCCACTGGGAGGACCAGAGCCACGAGCCCGTCGCCCTCGGAGTCCTCTCCGCCGACCGCCGCACCCTCACCTGCCCGGCCATGCCGCTCAACCTGGTACCCAGCGGACCCGGCAAGGACGCCTGGGTATCGGTCTACCCGGCCATGGAGGTCGAGGCCACCGCCCCGGCCGGACGGGCACTCGTCGGCATCCAGCTCGGCCAACCCGCCTTCGCCACCGCACAGGACACCATCACCATCACACGCACGAACTGACCGACCAACGCACCAAGAAGGGGCGGTGCCCCGCGTACCGCCCCCTCTGGCGACATCACGATCGCCGCCGACAAGGCCCACCGCCCAGCAGGGCCAGTCCGCCGGCAGCGACTGGCCCGCCGAGGGAGACGCGGACCTCGCCGCTAGACGCGTCAGCCCGGTGAGATGAATGGATAACACTGGCCGCGCCCGGGCTTGAGACACGCCCTCACGCAAGTGATATTCACGGGCATATCCGATCAAAGCCCCACATATGCTTACATGATCGCATCCCGTGGTCGGCTACGCGCAGCTTTCGTCGGCCCTGATGGACGACTGACGGAGCGTCGGCCAGCGGACCCGCAAGCCAACCAACTCCACCGGTTCCATCCCCTACCACCGCCCGACGCACCACCACGAGCGGCACGCAGCTGCGGATCGTCACAGGACGTCGCAGATCAGCAGAATGCACCACAGCTTCCCAGCGTCACAGACCCAAGTGTCAAGGAGTCCCGATGGCCAAGAACGTCCAAACCCTGCTACACAGCGCCTCTCCCTATGCGGGTTTCGACGGAAAGAGAATGTCCTACGACCCGCAAGGATGGGAGTCGGGTCATCCGGTCTTCGCCCAGGAGATTGAACGGCTCGCCCCTGGTCTGATCGTAGAGGTCGGCACGTGGAAGGGTGCGTCCGCGCTGCACATGGGCAAGCTTGTGCAGCATCTCGGAGTGGACTGCGAGATCGTGTGCGTCGACAGCTTCCTCGGCAGCGTGGAGCACTGGATGACACCGCAGGGGAGGTCCGAGCTGAACCTGGAGTTCGGCCACCCGCAGCTCTACTACCAGTTCCTGTTCAACGTCCTGCACGATGGCCTGGAGGACATCATCACCCCCTTTGCGTGCACGAGTACCCACGCCGCAAAGGTCCTTGCGCATCACAGCATCCAGTGCGACCTCGCCTACATCGATGCCGGACACGAGTACCGAGACGTTCTCACCGACATTGAGCACTACTGGCCGCTGGTCCGTGACGGCGGGGTCATGATTGGCGACGACTTCAGTAACAACTGGCCGGGTGTGATGCGCGCAGCACGTGAGTTCAGCGACACAAACGGCTTGCCTCTGAACATCTATGACTACAAGTGGGTGCTGCGCAAGGACTGACCAGCCGGTCATGCCGCTGCCCAGCGGAGTCCGAGGGTCACGTCCGCCGAGATGGTGTATCGACAGCCACTCGGTGATCTGGTTTTCAGGCCATGCGGTGAGTTCGGTGGGCAGAACGCTTTCGTCGGTGTCCGACTCGACCCGGGGGAGGCGGGCCTTGGCCAGCAGGCCGAGCCCAACCAGCCAGCAGGACCGGTCCGCCGCCGGCGAGTGTCCCCTCAATGAAGACGCGCGGGGCGTATCTCCCAAGGCGTGCCCGACGAGGCACGATGGCGGGCTACACCGCAATCCCCTCCACAACCGGCAGGCCGCGTGCTGTGCGGGGACGCAGTACACCTCCTCCCCTCGGATGCGCCCACCTGCCCGATACCGCGCCGCCTCGCCAGTCCCGCGCCTGCCGGGTCACGCCGCTGCTCACAGCGCCGTGACCCGGCAGGCGCGGCGGTCGTTGAAGACAGCGTCGCGCGACGAACATCCGGCCCCCCGCCGATGCGCGAACATCGTGAGAGCTCGTGATGCCATGATCGCGGGCCCTCGCCCTGTGCCCGTGCACGTCTCCGTGCGGGCTGCTCCTGGGGAACAACGTCCGAGGGGGCGGGCAGGGATTTATCAGCCAGCGGTCACGTACGTCACTTCCTGTGTGGGGCAGTCTTCCGCCACTTTCGACAGAGCATCCACCTCTCCCGCGTCCGCGGACAGTCCCCAACGGAGCTTGGTTGCGACCCAGTCCGCTACGTACTGGCAGCGGTATGCGGCTACGGGCAGCCAGTCCGCCGGATCTTTGTCGGCCTTCTGCCGGTTCGAGCCGCCTGACACCGCAATCAACGATGCGGGAACGCCCTGATCGTTCGCGTAGGCCCGTCGACGCTCCTGCGTCCAAGATGCCGCGCCGGAATCCCATGCTTCAGCGAGCGGGACCATGTGATCAACATCGATCGAGGATGCGGAGGTCAGCCACTTCTGGTCGTAGGCGGAGAACCACCTACCACCGATGAGCCGGCACTTCGGGCCTACCTCGGGGGCCTCGACTGCCTCTTGGAGAATGACTTCCTTGCGCGTGTCGCACCCATCGTTGAGGATGAGGCCCGCTGTCCAGTGAGGGAACTTCTTGTCGCGGTCGTAGCCCACGCGCGGGTCAGGCTCCTCCTCCACTGGGAGCCGCGAGACCGCCGTGAACAACGAAACGGTCTCCGACGCCGCCCTGTGACCGCTCCCGAAGCTCCTGGCAGGAGCGGTTGCTGCCGCAGGCGAACGGGTGGCTGCCATGGCTGTTGGTGAAGCCAGGGCTGGGAGAAACAGCAGGGCGAGCGCCGACAGCACTCGCGGGAAGTTTTTGGCCATGAACTGGATGTCGGCACGCACCCTGCTCTTAGGAACTCAGTGCGAGGCCGCTTCACCCAGCCGCCTCCGGTCATTCACCGCAGAAACGATGCGACGATCCGCCACTTGGATTCACTGAATCGCTCTTGGAGCCGCGGGTCGGGCAACATCTAGCGGTGGTTTGTTAGACCGGGATGTAGGGGTTTAGGGGTCTGCCGCTGCCGACGGCGTTGATCAGTTCCTGTAGTGCTGTGGGCGGGGGTTTCGTGGACCATGCCCGCCAGTAGCGTTGCAGCGTGACCCAGGGCGTCAGCCAGCCACGGACGGCTCGCAGTGCCTGGGGCCAGCAGGTCGGTCGGGGCTGCTGGGACTCGGATTCTCCCCCTCTCTGCCGGTCCTGACGGTGTGTCGGGACCGGGTGGTGGGTCGGCCAGGGCGGGCGGGGGCGGGTCAGGAGCGAACCAGGTGTTCCAGCAGAAGCTGAACGCGCAGTTCACGAGGGTCTGGTGGCGGCGGATCGCGGCATCGGAGCGCACCTGGAAGTCGGCCCAGCCGAGTTCGTCCTTGACCTGTTTGTAGCTCTGCTCGACCCAGTGCCGCAGCCCGTAGATCCGCACGACCTCGGCGAGGGCAGCGGGTGGGTAGGGCGATTCGGTGGCGCGTGGGGAGCCGGGGCGGGGCAGGTCGGTGGCCAGGTACCAGGTCGCCTTGGCCGGCAGGGTGGCCGGGTCGGCGGTGGCCACCACCAGGCGGACGTTGCCGTCCGGTCCCCACCAGCCCAGCTGGGCCTCGGCGGCCCACCAGGTGGCGGTGTGCCCGTCGCGGAACGTACGCTCGATGCGCGACCAGTCTCCGGGATGATCTGGGTCCTGCCAGGTCAGGAGACGGGCGGCGTCGACGGGCGTGTGGGTGTCGAGGCCGTAGGACCAGGTGCCGTGCCGGGGCTTGAGAGCCATCACGAACGGCAGGCCGGCGTCGTGTAGACCGGCGCGGAAGCTGTCCTGGTCGCCGTAGGCGCAGTCGGCGGCCACCGCGCGGAAGACCAGCCCGGCCGCCTTGGCCTGGGCGGCCAGATCGGCCGCGATCTGCAGTTTGGTGCGAAAGCCCGGGTCGCTTTTGCCACGGGGGAAGTGATGGGCGGGGGTATAGGGGCAGGCGTGGGCCGGGTAGTAGACGCGCTCGTCCGCCCAGCAGGTGGTCACGGTGACCACACCACGGTCGATCTTCCCGACCGAGCCGAGATATTGCTTGCCCACGTGGGCGGTCGCCGTCCCGTCCTTGCGGTCGCCGGAATCATCGACGACCAGGACCCCGCCCGGGTGCGGGGCGGTGGCCGGGTCAGCCAGCAGTAGTTCCAGGCGGCGGGCATTGACCTCTTCCTGGCTCCAGGTCGACTCGGACAGGAAGAACTGCAGCCGCTGCACTGCCGCATGCTGGGCGCCGGCCACCGGTTCGGCATCGGCCAGGCAGGTCAGCGTCTTGTTGCGGTCCCGAGGCAGCAGCAGTCCGGCCAGGTACTCGCGAAACCCACGCCGCTGGGCCAACGTCCCGAAGAGATCATCAAACTGGACGGCGTACCCTTCCAGTGGACCCGGCGCGGGCGGACAGGGCAGCCGTTTCGTCATCTCAGGCCCTCCAGGCGGTAGTTGACGCCCTCACCTCACGGCGTACTCCCGCACGAACCCGCCGTCAACAAACCACCGCTAATACTGCAACGGTGCTTGCCGTGACTGCTGGCCGGGTGTGTCAATTTAACGGCTGATCTTGGTTGTTGAGGTTCAGTTGTTGGCTGGGGTGAGCCGGCCTTCGAAGGCGATCTGGAACGCGTTCAGGG
>NZ_JBEXYL010000192.1:0-7921 GCF_040630895.1 Streptomyces sp. NPDC005728 | reverse complement strand
TAGACGAGCGGCCCCCGGCCGGGGGCACTGGGTGCTCCCGCAAGGCGGGCGTTCGTGTGCAGGACCGCCCCTGACGGGGGCCAGGGACGGTCCTGCGTCTCCAGAGCTGCTCCCGCCGCGATACGCCGTCGAGGGGAACGCTGGAGGCCCTGCCCGCTCCCTGTGCGTCGGCGTGCGCGGGGAGCGGAGTTCAGGTCAGGTCGTCCGCACGTAGCCCCCGGCGTCCGTGATGGCCTTCTCTCCCCTGTAGTGATCGACGTGCCGCATATCCGCGTGGGGCGGCCGGGTACAGAACCCGCGCTGGCCGGGATACCACTCCCCGCAGTAGCCGGCCGCCCTCGCCCCGAGCGCAATCGTTGGTGCCGTGGTTGTCTTCGGAGTCATCGACGGCACTCCCTCTGCAGGCGGTACAGGCCCCGGCCGAGGACACAGTCCGCCGCCAAATCCGCGTGCGCGCAGAGCGGGCAGAACGAGGCGTGGTCGAGCATCGAGCGGTGCGCCCGGTCGGCCGTGCACGGGTGACAGCCCCGAGGGAACCAGCGCAGGGCGTCGGGCTGCTCGACCTGCTCGCCGAGGTCGACGGCGGTCTCGGCGGTCAGGTGCTGGCCGCACCAGACGCAGCCGCGACCACGGGCCCTTTCGCAGGGCAGGCCGTCTAGTCCCGGCAGATGTTCAGCCAGTGCGCCCAGAACTTCCGGCGGGACGTCCGTTGTGGTGGTCATGCTGCTGCTCCTCGGGGCTGGAGTGCCTCGGCCAGGCGCAGGGCCACGTCGGCGCGGACACGACCGAGCTCCACCAGGGCGAGGGCGGGTGTCGCCGGGTCGACCGCGAGGGACGGCAGGACGATCCCGGCCCGGTCCAGTGCCGCGCGGAGAAACTCCACAGCAACGAACGGGTCAACTGCGTGCTTGGGAGGTGAGGCCATGAACGAGACCGTACGAAGACACTGTTGACGCACGCGATGCGATGTTCTCGAATGTTCTCGCAAGCAGTCCGAATGTTCTCGTGTGGTCTCACGGAGGGGGCGGCACGCTGTAGTGCACGGGCTTGCAGCACGGTGATGCTGGTGGCCCACCCGATGACGGAGGCGACATGGCTCGACGACTGCGGTTCACCGGTACGGACAGCAAGAACGGCAGCTGCCCGGCGCTTCACGAGGACACGGGCTCTGGCGAGGTCATCGTCCAGGGCACACCACTCACCGACCCCGACGCCCTCGCCCAGCTCCAGCACTTCGGCCCGGGAGACGCTGCCGTCGTGGTGCCGCGCGAGTTGCTCGTGAACCACGCCCCCAAGGAGACGCAGCGCGTGCGCAAGGTGATCAGCCTGGAGGAGTTCGGGCAGCTCTTCCGCACCTTCGAGTACACGGCCTGGCACTTGGAGACCAGGGGCGGTTACGCCTCGGACCGCGAAGACCTCGGCTTCGACGAGTTCCTGCAGACGGGCGAGGCCCCCATGGACCTCGACAGCGACTGGTGCACGAACATCCGCCAGCAGACCGACAACGGCAAGTGCGTCGGCCGGGTCCGCGTCGTCGATGACCCGCCCACCGACGGCCAGCGGTTCCTTCTGAGCTACGCGCGGACCAACGCGGCCACCGGTGAGGACGTCCGTGCCGTTTGGCGCAAGGACGCGGTCCGTGCGCACCTGGGAGACGAGGACTTCTGGGTCTTCGACAGCCGTCTCGTCGTCGTGCTCCACTTCGACGATCAGGACGTCCTCGGCGACCTGGAGGTCATCACCGAGCCTGCCGCGGTCCTGGGGTACTGCCAGATCCGAGATGCCGCCGTGCATGTCTCCGTGCCCTACTACGAGTTCGCGGCGCAGCTGCGGCAGCACTGACGGGGAGCCAGTGAGTACCGACTTCCAGCAGGCCCGGGAAGCCCTCGGGGTCCGTCTTCGAGAACTGCGCCTCTCGGCCCCTGGGGGTCGGCTCACCGGCACTCAACTCGCCCAGCGGCTCGGTTGGGGGCACTCCAAGGTCTACAAGCTGGAGAACGGGCAGCAGACCGCCACCAGCGAAGACCTGCGTGCCTGGGCTGGGGGTGTTGACAGCCCTGATGCCTTCGACGAACTCGACGCCCGTCTCAAAGGCTTCGAGTCCCACATCCGTTCCTGGCGCCGCCAGCTCGCTGCCGGCCACCGTCCCGTGCAGGACGGCTGGAACCTGGAAGTCTCCCGGACCGGGATCATCCGCGCGTGGGAGGAGGCTGTCGTCCCCGGCATGCTCCAGACCGCCGACTATGCGCGGGCGATGTTCCTTCGGTACGCGGACCTTCACGGGACGACCCGCGACACCGACGAAGCCGTCCGAGCCCGTATGCGCCGGCAGGAATGGCTGTACGAGGCAGGTCACCGATTCCACGCGCTGGTATGGGAGGCGGCCGTGCACGCACTCATCTGCTCGCCGTCCATGCTCGCGGCCCAACTGGACAGGCTCGCGGGCATGGTCGGTATGGACACGGTCGAACTGGGGATCGTCCCGCTCAGCGCCTCGCTGAAGATCCCCGCGGCGAACGCCTTTTGGGTCTTGGACGACCGGCTCGTCATCACAGAAGACTGGCACGCTGAGCTGTGGCTGGACGATGCCGACTCCATTGCTACCTACCTGCGGGTGTGGGACACGCTGCGGGAGTCAGCGGTGTACGGGGTGGACGCGCAGAACGTCATCCTTCGGGCCCGGCGGGCGCTGAACGCACGGTGAGGCTGCGCGCGGATGGAGGTGCCCTCAAGTGGGCCGTACGCCGCACGCTGGACCCCCGGCCGTCGAGTAGCAGCTGAGCCCCAGGGCGCCGGATACCTGACGGTGTCCGGCGTAGGGAGGACGCGCGGCGTAGCGGAGTCAGCGGCGGGGGTGCGCGCAGCGGACGCTTCGTCAGGCTCGCCCCGTGTCCGGAACGTTCGAGCGCGGCGAAGGCGAGGCCGGCCGCGGCGGATTCAGGGAGGTCGGGTTCAACGACACGGCGTCGTCGGTGTGTAACCGCACTGGCAACACGATCGCGCTGTTCACCGATGCCGACCACGAGGGCGATGTGATGTACGTGGAAAACGACGTGGTCAGGGAAACGTTCAAACCGCGTTACGAGAACACCGTCTACCTGCACGGCAGGAATCTCAACGATGAGTTCTCGTCCATCCGCCTGACCGGAGCCTGATGGGCCCACACCGGTGGCACGGCGCCCGACGCCAGGCGCATCGGAGCCCGTCACGGACGCTCGGCAAAGGGACGCTCCGGCCCCACAGCGGGAGCACCAGGTTCTCGGCGCCGCGCTGCGCAGATCCCTGGCGCGTCGCGACCACAGGCCGTCACGGATGCCATGTCACCTGGCACATCGCAACCGCGCTCTCCCCTCGGCCCGCGGGTGGGCAACCCACCGCCGCCCACCCCCTGCTCTTCATCGTCAACCGCCACTGTGCTGCCGTCCTACTCCGGTGGTGCAGCACCCGTCGCCCGGACCCTCAGACTGGGCGTGTCCATCGCCCCGGCCCAGCACACCGGGGCCCCAAGTCCCCGTCCACTGGCCGCGATGGGTGCGCCGAGAAGTCCGCCGAAGGGCGGGCTGCAGTTGTCCCGGGCCCGCCGGGGTGCGCGGGGCTGGTGTGTGTTCCTGGTGGCGAGCGGGTGCGCTCGCCGGTCACATCGTTCGGCGTTTGGTCAGCGGCCGTTCCAGAAGGCGGCGGGGCGTATGGGGGTGGCGAGGCATCGGCGGGTGGGTGATGGGCTTGCTGTGCGCGTGGTGGCTCCGCCTAGTGCGCCTTGGAAGGCGATGAGGAGGTCTTCGACTCGGGTGCTGGCTGGTGGGGGGTCGTCGTGGGCGGGGGTTCTTGTGGTGGGCGGTTGTGGTGTGGGGCCCGGCTGGCTGGGGGTTTCGGCTTCCCATAGGGGCAGGAAGTAGGTGGTTTCGCCGTCGAGGACCTGGATGAGGCGTTCGACTTCTTCCCATTCGCCGGTGGTGGTGCCGTTGAGGAGGTTGGTGATGCGGTCCTGGTCGAGCTGGTTGCCGCTGGTGACGGCGATGGACCAGGGGGTGGGGCTGCCTGCTCGCAGGTGCAGGAAGCGCAGTGCGGAGGCGAGTGAGGTGGGGGAGGCCTGGCTGTCGCGCCGGGCGTTGGAGGTTTCCCAGACGTGGCGTAGGACTTCGGGGTCGGCGCCGCAGGCGCGGGCGAGTGCGGCGGCGTATTTCCAGGTGGGGAAGCGTTCGCCGGACATCAGACGTGAGAGGTGGCTTGCGGAGAGCCCGGTGCGGGTGGCCAGGGCTCTCAGGCTGAGTCCGGAGGCCCGCTGGAGGCTGCTGAGGACGTTGGCGAGGTCCTGCCCGGCCAGGGTCGCCGGAGGTACCGCCACCGGCATGGCCGGCAGTGTCGGTGCGGCGGGTGCTGGGCCGTCCGTGCCGCTGCTGGTGCTGTACCGGCTGGGTGTTGTGCCGGCGGGGCCCAGGGACGGCACTGACGGCGGCGGGGGCATCACAGAGGCGGCGGGGTGCTGAAGGGAGGGTGCGCGGCGGGCGGATGCCCACTTCTTGCGTGCGGTGTCCTTGCTCATGCCGAGCGGCGTTCCGATCTGCTCCCAGGAGGCGCCCCGCTGCTTGCTTCTGGCCACCATGTTCGGAGTGAGGCGCTCGGCAAGGACCTGGAGGCGGGCCATCTGCTCCAGGGGTGCTGTGACCGGGGTGCCGGGCTGGTCTAGGGCGTGCAGCAGGTCCCGGGACAGGTGCAGGATCTGGTTGAGCTGGACCCGCAGGGCCTGGTCGAACTCTTCGGTGTCCGGCGCCTGTTCGGCAGCTTGCCGTTGCCGGCGTGCCCTTTGGCGGCAGGCGGTGCTGCAGTACTCGCCGGGCCGTCCGGTGGCTTGAAGGCGCCGCTCCTTGCCGCACTGTTTGCAGGTCGGCTGAGCAAAAGTGTTCCCCATCGTGGTGATTTCCCCTTATCGGTGGCTTTCCCGGGCGACGAAATGGGGATCGTCGCCCGGGATTCGTGACGAAGAGCGGTGTGAGTGCATCCGTTTCGTCGTGCGGATGCACGCAGATGACGGTGAGGGCCGCGGGGACGTGGGCCCTCAGATCATCAGGACACCGGAGGCCCGCCGGGGCGGCTGCGCCAGGTCAGTACCGCCCAGACAGCCACCGCTACCAGGGAAGTTGCGAGATCCACCCAGCTGGGAGAGCCGGGGACGACAATGAGCGCCGGAGTGGCCAGAGCCTGCTCCGCGGGGGACACCGCAGGCGTGTTGCCGGGTGTTGCCTCCATGTTGCCGGGCGTGTCGCCGTGGACAACGGCTTTGTTATGGTCATGCGCGGACCGGCGCCGAAGGCGTTTGATCCCGCGGTTGAACGGGGAGGCAGTCAAGGGCTTCTCCTGTAGATCGAGATGCTGTGGAGCGCGGACCCGGGTCGTGGAAAGCGCGGGTTCGCGCTCCGTGACTGTAGTGACACCCTCTGCCCTGTGCCATTCGGTCATATGCCCCCAACTGCAGCACAACGCGGGACTGATCGGACACTTTCGTAGAGGTCACACGGGGAATCGGCTTGATTTTCGGATCTCTATCCGAAAACCCCTCCCGCACCTGCGGCGATCTTGGTATTTCTTGCAGTCCACCCCTGCGCTGAGCTGCATCAACATCCCGTCATGAGGCCCAGCCACGGCACTGCGACACGCGCCCGGGCGCGCGCCGGTCTCAAAAATCCGCGCACGAGCGCCGGGAACAGCAGGAAGCGCAGATCGCGTCGACGACCAGCCTGCTTCTCCCCGTTTCTGTACTTGACTGGACATGCCTCCCGTGGACAGGACGGGCACAGCTGAGGAGCCCCTGCACGAGCCCGCGTTGTCGGTGGCGGGGAGGGGCCTGGGGCACACGAACAACGATGACGGCTGTAGCTGTCGAGATCTCCCCCCGTCGCCCACTCCCGGACGACTCGCCGACAGGCGAGGGTCTGCCGTACTTCACGCGGCCCGTCGGACTGGCCGTGCCGCCGGTCACCCAGGTGAGGACCGTCGGCGACCTGGACACGGTCATGGACACCGTGAAGTGCTCGTGCAGCGCGGGCGACGACAACCCGCACTGACCTGACCACGAGCAGGTCGTAAGCGTGCAGGTCCCGGCCACCTTCGGCCGGGGCCTGCACCGCATGCGGCAGGTGAGTAGCGTGCGGCTATGCGCTTCCACTGGGACTGGATTCATCCCGTGTTGCCCGTGCCATACGTGCCAACCCTCGGCCCCGTCCACCCCGAGGCACCCTTGCCAGACCTGTTCCGCGCGGTGTGCGAGGTGGCCGGTACCGGAGAGTTCCTGCCGTACGACAAGGACCGCCGCTGGAGCACCGTGAAGGCTGAGCAGATCCTGACCGGCGACATCCAGCACACCGAGCAGCAGACCCTCGTGCCCACTATGACCGAGCGTGGCGGGCGTACAGTCAAGGTCCATGTTTTCGGGCAGCAGCCCGACAGCCTGACATCCGGGGCCGCCCTGGCCGTAAAGCTCGCCGTCGTCCACGGCGCGGCACGCGCCCGGATCATTTGACTCCTCAACCTCGAGCAGCCCGAGACCTACGCGCACGGCACCGGCACCCGTGTACAGCTGAAGACGTTCACGCCCGGCCTCCAGGAGCCCGAGCCCAGCGCCGACGTACGCCCGTGGCACGAGCACGACACCGGCATGCGGGCGTCGTTCGCCGCATTCGCTGAGGAGATGAAAGCCGACGGCTTCGCATTCCTGCACGAGCAGATGCAGACGGGCGGCGTCGGACCGGTGCTCACCATCGCCGACGGCAGCCGCATCCTTGGAGCGATCGGCCCCATGGAGACCATGTCGGACGCAGCCAGCCGCAGCCAGCTCCTCCCGCAATACTTCGGCGTCCTGCCCGAGACACGCGGCCACGGATACGGACGCGCGCTGTGGCGGGCCGCCATGTGCTGGGGCCGCCACCACGGTGCTGATTACCAGCTGCTTCAGACCGAAGTCGGCGGCGCCTCCGATCGGCTGTGCACAGCCGAAGGCCTCACTGTGCTCGGCTATGTGTGCACGCGCATTGTCGACTGAGAGACGCGCAGGGTAGTGCTCGGCGTTCAGGGCCGCAGCCGCGGCAGTGCCCGCAGCGGAGTTCACCGGGCATCGCGCTCATCCCGGCAGGCTGGCCCGCCTGCCCCCGAGGGGCCGGTGGGCGGGTCAGGCCGGCTGGCGCCGTCGTCGCCTACGCCGAACTGCTGTCGGACCTGGTGCAGGTGCTCGACCTCGACTCTCCACACCCTCACAAGCCGCAATAGCGTCTCTCCCCGGCACCGTCCTGTGACCGACACGGCCGGCCTCGCCCTGGAGGACGGTTGCGCGTCGGCCGGGGCCGCCGCGCCGCGCAGCAGGCCGAGTGCGGCCTTGTGGACCACCATCGAGTGGGGGGGACCGGTGCGGCCCGCGCCGCGGGGCCCCGCCAGCCGGCGCGCGACCGCCGTCGAAGGGCCCCAGCCTCCCAAACGCTGATGGCACACGACCAAGGTGCGGGGGGTGCCTCTATGCCCTCAAGGCTGAGTGGTCTGGGGTGGCTGTTCCGGTGGTGCGTGGTTCGTAGAAGGTGCCGTCGCGGAGCATCGCGAAGAGCACGCCCATGTGGTGCCGGGCGAAGCGGAAGAGAGCCTGGATGCGGGTCTTCCCCTGATCCCGCCATATGCCGCCCCTGTCGTTCGCCTGGCTGCAGGTGAACTAGGGTCGGTCGTGATCCACTTGAGAGCCCGCCGGGGCTTGGGCTGTGTTGCCGGAAGCGTGATCACGCGGCGTCCCTCGCCGGGGCCGGTGCCCCCGGGCACGTCACAGCGCGAACGCCGGGACCCCGGGGGTACGGGGTCGACCGCACACCCCCGGTGCTCGCGAGGGCGTCGCGGGCGGCGGCGCGAGGGCCGGCCCGATCAGCGGCATGACGGCCGCCAGTATCTC
>NZ_JBEXYL010000191.1:0-7996 GCF_040630895.1 Streptomyces sp. NPDC005728 | reverse complement strand
CAGGGACAAGAACTCCGCCCGCGTGATGCTCATCCGGGCAGGTCTGAACCCGGCTGGTGTCGAGGGCGCAAGACCCGCTGAGGCGCCGCCTCAGCAGGCAGCCTGAGCCAAGAATCACCTCCCCTCAGGGAGGAGAGCAGTCAATTCAGGATGTTGACGGCCCGCGCGACCACCAGGACCACGGTCACCAGGGAGACCGAGGACTGCAGCATCATCAGCATCTTGGCCCACCGGGAGAGCGGCATCACGTCGGTCGGGCTGAAGGCGGTGGAGTTGGTGAACGACAGGTACAGGTAGTCCAGGAACGCCGGCTCCCAGTCCGGCGGGGCGACCTCGGGGCTCTGCATCTGCACGAAGAGGAAGTCGGGGTGCTGCTGCCGGCCGAGGACCCGCGCCATCGGGCCGCCGCGGTCCCACTCCCAGTACCACAGGGCGAACACGATCACGTTGGTCAGCCAGATGCCACCGCCGGTCAGCAGCAGCGGCACCGCGTCCTCCCCCGCGCTGCCGCTCACCAGGTCCGCCACGAGCCGGACCGCCGACCAGCCGTTGGCCAAGCTGATGACGCCGATCAGGGCGAGGCCCAGCATGCGCAGCCGGCGCGTGCGGGGCTCGACCCGTCGCGGGTTCGCGGCGATCAGGCCGGCCAGCAGCACCAGCTCCAGCGCGGGCAGCGCCCAGTACGGCTGGAGCGCGAGCCGGTGCGGCAGCAGCAGTTGGAGGGCGACCGCCACCAGGATCACGGCGGTCACCGCCCAGCGCGGCTCACCGCTCGTCGCCCGCCGCCACGCGGGGACCAGATCGCGCTCACCGCTCGCCAGCAGCCGCTCGATCCTGTCCAGGCGGCTCCCGGCGTCGTCCGTGCCTTCGGTCATGGCGAAGATTGTCCCGGGTCGCAGAGGCCGTGTCCGGGCGGGGTGCCCGACCGCCTCCGGGACGGCCGGGTACGGGCTCCGAGCTGCGGGTCAGCCGCCGATGAGCCGGCTGAACCGCTCGGCGTCGATGTTGCCGCCCGAGGCGATGACGCCGATCCGGGGCGGAAGGTCCTCGACGCGTCCGGCCAGGAGGGCGGCCAGGCCGGTGGCGCCACTGGGTTCGAGGACGATCTTCAGACGCTCGAAGGCGAACCTCATGGCGCGGACGATCTCCTCGTCGCTGACAAGGGCGACGGCGTCGACCAGACGCTGGTTGATGCCGAAGGTGATCTCGCCGGGGGTGGAGATCGCCTGGCCGTCGGCGATGGTGCGGGGCACGGGGATGGTGACCCGCTCGCCGCTCTCCAGGGAGCGCTTCGTGTCGTCGCCCGCTTCGGGCTCCACGCCGATCATCCGGATGCCGGGGTGCAGGGCCTTGGCGGCGGTGGCACTGCCGGCGATCAGGCCGCCGCCGCCGACGGGCACGAGGAGCGCGTCGAGTTCCCCGGTGTCCTCGAGGAGTTCCAGGGCGGCGGTGCCCTGGCCGGCGATGACATGGGGGTGGTCGTAGGGCGGGATCAGGACCAGGCCGCGGTCCTCGGCCAGCGCCTCGCCGAGGGCGGTGCGGTCCTGGGTGTAGCGGTCGTACGTCACGATCTGCGCCCCGTATCCCGCGGTCGCCTCCCTCTTGGAGCGGGGGGCGTCCTCGGGCATGAGGATGACGGCGCTGGTGCCCAGTTCGCGTGCGGCCAGGGCGGTGGCCTGGGCGTGGTTTCCGGAGGAGTAGGCGGCGATGCCCTTGGCCAGTTGCTCGGGGGCGAGCTGGGCGGCCGCATTGTAGGCGCCGCGGATCTTGAAGGCGCCGATCCGCTGGAAGTTCTCGCACTTGATGAACACCTCGGCGCCGACGAGTGAGTCGAGCGTGCGGGAGGTGAGTACGGGGGTGCGGTGGGCGATGCCCTTGAGGCGCGCGGCGGCCTCACGGACGTCGTCGAACGTGACGGGCGAAGCGGCAGTCATGAGGGGCCCTTCACTTGGTGTAGTTGTAGACGGTCGCCCGGGACACCCCGAGCAGGTCGGCGATGGCCTGGGCCGCATCACGGGAGTCGAAGTAACCGTCAGTGTGGAGCTGCCGGACGAGCGTCCTCTTGGCCTCCCGGCCCAGCGATCTCGGGGTGCCGCCGCGTTCGGCGGCGAGCGTCTCGACCGTCTGGCGCAGCTCGCGGGCGTTGCGGTCCCGCAGTGTCTCCAGTGCCTGCTCACCCTGCTCGGTGTCGGTGGCGACGAGGTTGGCCAGGGCGAGTGTGACCGGCGAGAGCACCGAGACGTCCAGGTTCAGACACAGGGCCGCGATGTACTCGCCGGCGCTGTTCTTGATGCCGATCGACGTGCTCTTCGCCGGGCGGCCGTCGGGGAACCGGTTGGGGTAGTTCTGGATGACGCTGGGGTACTGCGGGTCAGCGATGCGGGCCAGCCCCAGCTCGGTTGCGGAGTCGCCGGCCCGGCGGCCGGAGAGGTTGTTCTCGATCGCCCGGATCGCGTGCTGCGGGTCGCGCAGGTCGTGCAGCACCACTTCGCACAGGCCCGGGAACATCCGGCCCAGGGCGACGGCGATCTTCTCCGCTTCGCCGATGAGGTGCTCGTCCGCGGTGGCCGCAGCGGTGCCTCTGACGTGGTCCATGGCGATCTCCCCCGCAGACGTCCATTGATCTCGACCGTTTTGATCTCGACTATTTTTCCAACTCTGGATAATGAGGCTAAACGATCGCTGCCGTGCCGTCCAGGGGCGCCATCGTGCCGCACATGCTCGACGACTCCGTTCTGGGCCTGACCTCGGCCGACGCGGGCTCCATGGGTGGCTGGACCACGTTCCGCGCGGCGAGCGGGAGCAAACCGAGGCCGTCGCCGACCGGAACGTCTGCCCCGGCGTATGAGGCGACCTCTCTACCGCGGCCGGCCTCGTTCTGCGGCCTGCACCTCGTACACGTGGTGAGCACGTGGTTGCCGCAGCTGATCGGCGCACGGGCCGACAGCGGCAACGAGAGCCGGGGCTTGACCGCCTTCGCCCTGGCCAGGCTGGTGGGCGAGCTCGCCGTCACCCTCGTACCGCTCGCCCGGCGCGCCGCCTCGGCAGCGGTTCTCCTGGCTGCCGGCGCCTCCCACCGTCCGGCGGACTACCTCCGCTGGGCGGCCAGCCGGATGGGGGCGTTCGCGGCGCCGTATCCGCGGTAGCCGCCGGTGCGCTGCACGAACTCGAAGAAGACGTGGCCGACCGTCTCCGTGTACCAGTGCCGGAACTCGCCGCCCTGCTCGTCCCGGTCGTAGAGGATGCCGAGTTCGCGGTATGTCTCGACCTCGCCCTCGGGGAATTCGTACCGTGCCCGCAGGTCGTCGTGGTAATTGGCGGGGACGCGCAGCAGGTCGGCGCCCGCCGCGTGGAAGCCGCGCACCGCCGCGACGAGGTCGTCCACGGCGAAGGCCACGTGCTGGGCGCGGGTGCCGGCTTCGTCCGTCGGGCTCGGGGCGAGGTTGCGGACCAGGCGCGGTCCGTCGGCCGCAGCGGACAGGGCGCGGCCGGCGCCTCCTCGAAGGTCCTGCTGCGTGACGTCTCCGAGGCACTCCTGCACCGGGTGGCCGCCGCCTCGCCCCAGGGTGAGGGGCATGCCGCACAGCTGCGGACCTGGGCGGCGGAGGCGACCGAGCGGGGCTACGCCGTCGGCAGCGGCGAGTGGGACGAGGGGCCGACCGCCGTGGCGGTGCCCGTGACCGGCCGCGGCGGCCCGGTCGTCGCGTCCCTCTCCCTCAGCGGCCCCAGCCACCGCTTCCCGTACGAGGCCGTGGAGCGCTTCGCCGCAGAACTCACCCAGGGTGCCCGGCTCATCTCCGACCAGGGCTTCCGTCACCCGCTGGGCAGCGAGGCCTGAACGGACGGGTGTAGACCGCGCCCACCTCGTGAAGGGAGACGCAACTTCACTCGGTGAGGGCACGGCGCAGGACGGCGCCCAGTTCGGCGAGTTGCCGCTGCGAGACGTCGGCGGTCTGGATCGCCAGTGACCCGTGGAAGGTGCCCGGCCACTGGCGCAGCTCGACCGACACGCCCGCCTGCAGCAGGCGCAGCGCGTAGTCGATGCCTTCGTCGCGGTTCGGGTCGAACTCCGCGGTGGCGATGTAGGCCGGTGGCAGACCGGACAGGTCGTCGGCACGCGCCGGAGCGGCGTACGGCGTGGCGGGCTGGGAGCCCAGGTAGTGGCCCAACGCCGCGGCGCGTACGGCACGCGTGTTCCAGGGCGTGTCGGTGAAGTTCCGTGCCGACCATGTCTGTTGGCGGTCGTCGAGGATGGCTTCGTTGAGCAGTTGGAAGCGGATCGGCGGGCCCAGCTGGTCGCGGGCCCGCAACGCCACTGCGGTCGCGAGGTTCGCGCCGGCGCTGTGGCCTCCGACCGCGATCCGGTCCGGGTCGATGCCGAGTTCGGCCGCGTGTTCGTGCGTCCAGGTCAGGACGGCGTAGACGTCGTCCAGGGCGGCGGGGAACCGGTGCTCGGGCGCCAGGCGGTAGTCGACGGTGATCACGACCGCACCGGAGAGGTGGGCTATCGGCGCAGCCCAGTGCTGCTCTGTGTCCAGGTCACCGACGACCCATCCGCCGCCGTGCAGCCAGACGACGGCACCTTGCGCCTGGCGCGGGCGGTACACCCGCACCGGCACGTCCGGATCGGCGGGCACCGTGCGGTCCTCGACCTCCAGTCCCGCGGTGTCCGGCGCCGGCCGCGCGGCGGCGAGCTCGGCGTAGATCTTTCGGTAGGCGACCGGGTCGGTCAGATCGGTACGGGGGAGCAAGGGGATGAATGCTTCGAGTTCGGGATCCATGCCGGACATCCTGACCGGCGCCGCCCCGGAGATCACCCGCCAACTGTCGGGCGTCCCGCCCGGATCACGCACCGATCGGCGCTTCTCCTCCCGGTCATGGGACCCTAACCTCCTGTCATGGAGGCACTGGCCGTACGGCTGTCAGGACTGGACCCGTACGTCGACGGCGCGATCCGCATCGTCGCGTTCTACGACACGCTCATGCGCCGGCGGGTGGATCTCCCGGCGCTCGCCCGGGCCTCGGCGGGCCTGGCCGAGTGCGTGGCCGGGGTCCGACTCCACGGCACCGGACAGGTGATCCGTGTCGCACCCGACGGAAGGCAAGCGTCCGCCCCGCCGTCACCCGCGTCCACCACCGCGCCGATCACCCTCGACGAGGAGGAGATCGGCACGGTGTGGCTGGAACGCCCAGGCCCACACAATCCGCTCGACGAAGTGCTCCTGGACCGGCTCGCCATCGCCGCCGCGGCGGTCGTCGAGCGGTACGGCCCGGCCCGCACCACCATGGCCGACCCCGCCCTCGTCGAACTGGCGATCAGCTCCGACAGCGACGAGGCGGCCCGGGTCAGGGCGCTACGGCTCCTGGGTTTCGCCGCCGGCCTGCCGCTCCACGTCGTCGCCGTACGGTCGCGGCTTCCGCTCGACCAGATCGGCGCCCTGCTCTGCCCGGGCCGCCCGGTGAAGGCGGCATCCCTCGCCGACGTGGGTGTCGTCCTGGCGGCCACAGTGGACCAGGACCGGTTCCCGGCAGGCGTACGCGCGGGCATCGGCGCCGCCGAAAGCCCCGATCGGTCCTGGCGGGAGGCCCGTACCGCCCTCCGCTTCACCACCCCACGCCAACCGGTCGTCCACTACGACGACTTGGGGGCGTTGACGCTGCTCGCCCAGGTATCCCAGGACACCGTACGAGACAACGCCGACGTGGCTGCCATCGCCCGAATGGCGGGCAACCCCGCAGACCTGGAGACGCTGGACACCTACTGCGCCGCCGGCTCCCTACGACGGGCAGCCGATCTCCTTCACCTGCACCACAGCAGCGTCGCCCGCCGACTCGAGCAGATCGGAAAGGTCCTGGACATCGAACTCACCGAACCCACCGGGCTGATGCGGGCAAGACTCGCCCTCACCGCATGGCGGCTGCTCAACGACTGAGAAGGGCCCGCCCAACACTTCTGGGCTCCTCCGAACCGGCAACACCCGACTGCTGGCCCGCGAGACCGGCCGGGGTTTCCACGTCCACGACCGACCCTGAGGCCCGGGGGACGGACCGAATGCAGGGGGTGGCGCCCCGGCAGTGCGCGTCACCCTTTAGGCTTGCTCCTGCAGCTGGTTCGCCCCGTCCGCCAGGCGGGATGCGTCGTAAGAGGGAACCCGGTGGAAATCCGGGACTGCCCCGCAGCGGTGAGCGGGAACGACCGCCGTCATACGCACTGGGTCCGGGAGGGCCTGGGAAGCGACGGCCAGTAGGTGTCCTCGGTGAGGACGTGCCCGCGAGTCCGAAGACCTGCCAACTGCCCGCGTATGAAGCACTCGTGCGCGGACATCCCGGTGACCTCGAGGGCGGGTCGGCGTACACACCGAACGGACGGCGCCTGGCCGCTGCCGTCCGGTGCGTCACCCCTTCGCGCTCTCGTCCCGTCCCCGGGATCTCAGGGATTCATCTCGCGAAGGAGATCTCCGTGACCATCAAGTCCGCAGCCGCGGCAGCACGGTCCACCGTGTACGGCTACCCCCGTCAGGGACAGAGCCGCGAACTGAAGAAGGCGATCGAGGGCCACTGGAAGGGCCGCGTCACCGCCGACACCCTGCGCGCCACCGCCGCCGAACTGCGCCGCACCCACTGGCGGCAGCTGGCGGACGCCGGCATCGACGAAGTGCCGACCGGCGACTTCTCGTACTACGACCACGTGCTCGACACCACCGTCATGGTCGGCGCGATCCCCGCACGCCACCGGGACGCCGTGGCCGCCGACCCGCTGGCCGGATACTTCGCGATGGCCCGCGGCACCCAGGACGCGGCGCCGCTGGAGATGACCAAGTGGTTCGACACCAACTACCACTACCTGGTCCCGGAGCTGGGCCCGGAGACGGTGTTCGCGGCCGACGCCTCGAAGCAGGTCGCGGAACTCAAGGAGGCCCTCGCCCTGGGACTCAAGGCCCGGCCCGTTCTCGTGGGCCCTGTCACCTACCTGCTGCTCGCCAAGCCCGCGCCGGGCGTGGCCGCCGGCTTCGACCCGCTCACCCTCCTCGACCGGCTGCTTCCGGTGTACGCCGAGGTCCTCGCCGACCTGCGCGCGGCAGGTGCCGAGTGGGTCCAGCTGGACGAGCCCGCCCTGGTCCAGGACCGCAGCCCGGCCGAGCTGAACGCAGCGGCCCGCGCCTACCGCGATCTCGGTGCCCGCAGCGACCGGCCCAGGCTGCTGGTCGCCTCCTACTTCGGGCCGCTCGGCGAGGCCCTGCCGGTGCTGGCCAAGGCACCGGTGGACGGACTCGCGCTGGACTTCACCGAGGCGGCCGCCGCCAACCTGGACGCCCTCGCGGCCGTCGGCGGGCTGCCCGGCAAGCGCCTGGTCGCCGGTGTCGTCAACGGCCGCAACGTCTGGGTCAACGACCTGGAGAAGTCCCTGGCCACGCTCGGCACCCTGCTCGGCCTGGCCGATCGGGTGGACGTCTCGGCCTCCTGCTCCCTCCTGCACGTCCCCCTCGACGCCTCGGCGGAGCGGGACATCGAGCCGCAGATCCGGCGCTGGCTCGCCTTCGCCCGGCAGAAGACCGCCGAGATCGTCACCCTGGCCCGCGGACTCACCCGTGGCCCGGACGCCATCGCCGCCGAACTGTCCGCCAACCGAGCCGACCTGGCCTCCCGCGCCGGCTCCCCCATCACCCACGACCCGGCCGTCCGCGCCCGCGCCGCCGCCGTCACCGAAGCGGACGCCCGCCGCTCCCAGCCGTACCCCGAGCGGTACGCGGCCCAGCGCGCACACCTGCAGCTGCCGCTGCTGCCGACGACGACCATCGGCTCCTTCCCGCAGACCGGCGAACTGCGCACCGCACGCGCCGACCTGCGCGCCGGCCGGATCGACGCCGCCGGTTACGAGGAGCGCATCAAGGCCGAGATCCAGGAGGTCATCTCCTTCCAGGAGAAGACCGGGATCGACGTCCTGGTGCACGGCGAGCCCGAACGCAACGACATGGTCCAGTACTTCGCCGAGCAG
>NZ_JBEXYL010000190.1:0-8086 GCF_040630895.1 Streptomyces sp. NPDC005728 | reverse complement strand
TACGACTTCCACAAGTGGTTCGGCAACGCCGACATCCAGTCGGACTCGTTCGTCGGCGTCAACGAGTTCTCCTGGTTCGCCCTGTCCTCCAAGCGAGTCACCAGCCTCGCCAACGTCTACCAGCTGGACATCGGTGACGTGCTCCAGATGGACTTCAACAAGGACGGGTCCAAGGACCACTCCATGATCGTCACCTACCGCAGCCCGCAAGGCGCGCCGTACGTGACGTACCACTCCACCAATACCTACAACAGGTCGGTGGCCAGCCTCGTCGCGTCATACCCCAACGCCGCGTACTACGCCTACCGCACCTGAGAGTGGTCTCCTTCCGGGCGGGGCCGGGCCTTTTGCGGCTATCCCAGCTCCTCGCGGATCTGGGATAGCCCGCCGCCCACTGTGGGAGTGAAGCTTCCCCTTGATCGTGGACACCTGGAGACTGGGATCTGAGGTTCCCGAGGAAGCAGTGCCAGGTGGGAAGCAAGTACACAAAGCGGTACTCGGATGAGTGCAAGCGGGACGCGACGCGATCGTGCTCGTGCGGTCGTCGGGCCGGACGGTGACGGCGGTCGCCCGGGAGCTCGGGATCAGCTCGGAGTCCCTGAGGGGCTGGGTGAAGAAGGACCGCGCCGACCAAGAGGCCGAGCCCGGTGCCGGGCTGTCGGGGCCGGGCGGCGACGCTCGAGACGAGGAGCTGAAACGGCTGCGGAAGCTGACCGCCGAGCAGGCGAAGACGATCGAGATCTTGAAAAGAGCGACCTTAGATTCAACCGGTCAAGGCAACACTCTCGGCCGGGGTGCGGAATCCCAGGCACTTGCGGGGGCGGTTGTTGAGTTTCGCCGCGATGGCATCAAGATCGCCCTGGCTGAACGTCGAGAGGTTCGTCCCTTTGGGCAGGTACTGCCGGAGCAGCTTGTTGGTGTTCTCGTTGGTGCCGCGCTGCCAGGGGCTGCGCGGAGCTGCGAAGAACACGTCGACGCCGGTGTCAGCGCTGAGACGCTTGTGGGCGGCCAGTTCCATGCCGCGATCCCAGGTCAGCGTGCCGCGTAGTCGGGAGTCCATGCGTGTGTATGTCTCGGCCAGAGCTGGAACGACCACGTTGGTGTGGCGGCTGGCGAGCTTCACGACCGTGAGGAACCGCGTCTTGCGGTCGACCAGTGTGGCGACCTGGCTGTTGTTCGAGCCGATCACCAGATCGCCTTCCAGGTGCCCGGGCTCGCTGCGGTCCTCCGCGGCCTGGGGCGCTCCCCGATCGGCCGGGCATCGGTGATCTGCGAGCGCCATTGCCCCTTCACCGTGTGTCGCTTGTTCTTCCGGATCGGGCGGCCGGTGCGAAGGCGTTTGCAGACCTCGCGGGGGATCACTTTCCATCGAGTGGTGTAGACCGACCGGTAGATCGTCTCGTGGCTGATCTCCATCGCCGGGTCATTGCCGTGATAGCGACGCAGATAGCCGACTATCTGCTCGGGTGACCACTCCTCGCAGAGCAGGGTCAGTACCTTCTGCCTGAGCGCCGGTCTGGCGGCGAGCAGGCACTGTTTCGGGCGCCGGGCGCGGTCAAGTGCCCGTTCCTGCACGGCGATTGCCCGGTAGACGTCGCGTCCGCCGTTGTTGCCGACTTCACGGCTGATCGTCGACACCGCACGCCCCAGTAGGCCGGCGATCGCCCGGTAGGAATGGCCGGCACAAAGTCCGCGTGAGATCTCTTCCCGCTCGCCCAAGGTCAGGTTTCCAGCGCGTGCCTTGCGGAGCGCGGGAGCGATTCCTCCGTGGTGCTTGAGGACGGTGAACACCGAGCCGGGCGGTTTGCCGATCTGTCTCGAGATGACGCTGATCGACTCCCCGGACCTCCACCGCCGCCACAGGTCGGCCTTCATCTCATCCGACATCCCCGGCCGACCCAGTCTCGCCACGTATACCGCCCTCAATCAGCACTGTTGCTCTGACCGGTTGAATCTAAGACCGCCTTCTTCGCGAAGGAGAGTGACCGGTGAGCGCGATATGCCGGTTCATCCACGCGGAGAAGGCGAACTACCCCATCACACTGCTGTGCAAGGCGTTGAAGACCGCCCGGTCTGTCAACGGCCTACGCGTGGGTGGCCGGACGGGAAGCCCGCGAAGCGCGGCGGCGGGCCGATGAGGCCCTGGCCCACGAGATTGCCGTGATCCACATCGCGTCCCGGCGGAACTACGGCGTCCCGCGCGTCACCGCCGAACTGCGCCGGCAGGGCCGGGAGGTCAACCGCAAACGGGTGGAGCGGGTCATGCGGGAGCACGGCATCGCCGGGCACAGCCGGCGCACCGGGCGCCGCAGCCTGACCAAGGCCGCCCCGTCGCCGGACCTGATCGGCCGCGACTTCACCGCCACCCGCCCCGGCACGAAGATCGTCGGGGACATCACCTATATCCCCACCGCCGAGGGCTGGCTCTGCCTCGCCTCCTGGCTGGACCTGGCCACGCGCGAGGTCATCGGGTACTCGATGGCCGGCCATCACCGCGCCGAACTCGTCGTCGACGCCCTCGACATGGCCGCCGCGCTGGGCCGCCTGGAACCCGGCTGCGTGATCCACAGTGACCGCGGTTCGGAATACACTTCTGGGCAACTCCGCGCCAGAATAGGCGAGTTGGGGCACCGGCAAAGCATGGGCCGGACCGGGAGCTGCTTCGACAATGCCGCCGCGGAGAGTTTCTGGGCGGTCCTCAAAGGGGAGATCGGCACCCGCTTCTGGCCCGACCGGGCCACCGCGCGTGCCGACATCTTCGATTTCGTCGAGACCTTCTACAACAGACGCCGCCTGCGCAGGCACATCCGCTGGGGCTACCTCACGCCCCACGAGACGCGCCTGCGCCATCGGCAAGATCAGGCCCTCGCGGCGTAACAGCACCGTGTCCAAGATCGCGGGGAAACTTCACCTCAGCTCAGGGGATTCGATGGCCACGAGCGTGGACGGCCGAGTCGTGCCGGCGTCCGTGGCCTTGCAGGTCAGCGTCAGCACCGGCGCCGGATTCTCCGTTTCCTGACCGCCCTGGGCTTCCTCGATCCAGCGGACGGTCCTGCCGTCGGAGTAGGTCTGGAGAGTTTTTAGGGCCAAATGATCAGTTTCGTCGGGCAGTCGGCCGAAAGCGACGTCGAAGCCCTCGTACGGACCCGGGCCGATCTCGCCACCGGTTCACGTGGTCTCGGAGACGGCGTCGGTGATGGTGCCGTCGTCCGCCTTGACGGGCGTCTTGAGCTTGTCGCTGGTGACCTGGACGGTGAAGCCGCTCTGCGGACGGACGAGCGCACCAAGCGCGGGGCACGGGTCTGGGAGTCTTCGCGGTGCCACAAGAGGTGGAGCCGCCCCCCAGCACCAGAAGGCCCGTTGCGGACCGATCCATGGAACGGGGATTGAGGAACGGCGACCGCGTTCTCGTACAGAGAGTTGCGTACGGCTTCGGTGCCTGCCTCGGCGCGGCGATGCCGTCGCGTTCAACGACACCGGGGTGTCGGAGACGCCGTCTGCAGCGAACGCGTTCTGCGATGAGGGGAGGATCGAGGTGAACGGCCGATCGGTCGATGAGTCGACATTCCTCCACTCTGGCGATGGACCCTTCGGGGAACCCGTCCACGTCGTCGTGCCCGACGGAACCCGATGCGTCCTCGACGAGCACCACAGTGGCTCCAGCCGCTCGCGCAGCCGCCTGAGCCCGTCGGGCGGCGATGTGGTCCCCGGCGGATGTGTGAAGGCCCGGCCCCACTGCCGGATCGCGCGGTGCTACCGCCACCGGAGACATCGCGCCCGCCCCGGCACCTGCGCGCGCGTGCCGGATGAGGTCGGCGCGCATGGGTAACCGAGGCAGGCCACGTGGTTCGTCCGCTGACGCCGAGGAAAACCCCTTGCCCACCGGATCCCGGCGCATCGCCAGCTCGCTCCGCCGCCGTACCCGGACGGAGCGGAGCAAGCTGCGGCGCAAGGTCAAACGCAAGCGCAGGCGCTCAGCCGTCCATGAGGTACCTCTCATCGTCGGCGTGGCCGTGCTGATGGCCCTGCTGCTGAAGACCTTCCTGGCCCAGGCGTTCGTGATCCCCTCGGGCTCTATGGAACAGACGATCCGCATCGGCGACCGCGTCCTGGTCGACAAGTTCACCCCGTGGCTGGGCTCCGAGCCGCAGCGCGGGGACGTCGTTGTCTTCCGCGACCCGGGCGGCTGGCTCGCCGGCGAGCAGACGGCCAGGAAGCACGATCCCATCGTGATCAAGCAGTTCAAAGAAGGCCTCACCTTCATCGGCCTGCTGCCCTCCGACAACGAGACGGACTTGATCAAGCGGGTCATCGGGGTCGGCGGGGACCACGTCAAGTGCTGTGACCCGCAAGGGCGGGTGACGGTCAATGCGGTTCCGCTGAACGAGAAGGGCTACCTGTATCCCGGCAACGCTCCCTCCGACACACGGTTCGACGTCATCGTGCCCAAGGGCCGTCTGTGGGTGATGGGTGACCACCGGGACAACTCTGCAGACTCCCGCGCCCACCAGAACACCGCCTACGGCGGGACGGTCTCGGTGAACTCCGTGGTGGGCCGCGCCGTCCTCATCGGCTGGCCGGTCGCCCACTGGAACGTGCTGACATCGCGTGGGAGCGGCGTCCGATCGAGCGCCTGGGGTAACCGCCCCGCCCCCGCACGCTCCGTCAGTGGCGAAGAAGGGCAGCTGGTTACGCCGGGTCAGGAAACGCTCCACGCGCGGAGTTGACGGCCGATCAGTCCCACTCCCCGTGTGCCCGAGGCAGCGTCCCGCACCAATGTGACCGCTTCTTTGGGCGGGTAGTCGAGGCGGCATGCGTTCAGGGCCAGGTACGCCTCAGCCGAGTGCCAGGCGAAGGCCTCGCCTGAGTCCTCCAGGCAGGGCAGTTTTGCCAGCGTCTGGAGTAGTGCGGCCGCTTTGAGATACACGGAGCCGTAGATGTCGCGTTCCATCGCCCGGGCGTTGACCCGGGCCACCGCCGCATAGAGCGGACCGTAGTCGTCCACTTGGGGATCACCCGGCAACAATTCGGCCGCATGCAGAAGGAAGGCCACATCAAGGGGGTGAAGCGGATCGTTCTTGGTCACGCTGCGTGACCCCGCTCCTGCTGCTCCTCAAGATCACGCCGCGCCTCCAGCTCCGCGGCGCGCTGCTCCGCGCCGGGATCGGCCGTGCCTGCTCCTTCCGCGAACGCGTCGCCGCTGTGGGTCATTGATGCCCTGAACGCGTCGAGGAAGCGCTCTTCCACGGCGGTGGCACGGGCGTAGGCGGCCGAGAGGATGTACTCCTGCAGGCTGACGCCTTCCTGCTTTGCGGCGGCCTCGATCGCGGCGCGCTGGGCCGGATCGGGAAAGCGCAGGTTCATGGCTTTGGGGTGCGACATGGTACCAATGGTACCGTCGGTACTGCATGCCCGCCAGAGCCCGAACCGGCACCTTTCGAACGGCTGCGCCCGGCCATCCGGTGTAGTGGTCGACGTGGCGCTTGTCCGCATGGGGCGGGCAGGTGCAGAACCCGCGCTGGCCGGGATACCACTTCCCGCAGTAGCCGGCCGCCCTCGCCCCGAGCGCAGTCATCGGTGGAGCAGTTGTCTTCGCAGTCATCGGCGCAGCTCCAAGGTCAGAGAGCGCAGGGCGCGGCGGGTTTCGCAGAGGAAGGCGTCGTCCGTGCACTGCTCGCATGTGCCCGGGTGGGTGCGCACCAGCATCAGGAGCGGCTTGCGGGTGCACCGCCGGCAGCCGCGCGGGTACCAGCGGCCGGGAACGCCCTTGATGCTGTCGCGGCGGGGTTCAAGGTCTACGGCTGTGGCGCCGTGGAGTTCGGCCGCGCACCACACGCAGTGCGCACCGCGCATCTGGGCGGCGGTCAACTCAGCGGGGACGGGCAGGTCGAGCAGGGCCAGCTGCCCCGACTGCGTGGCGGTGCTCATACCTGCGTCTCCTCGGGCCGGTAGCCGCCCGGGCCGAACGCGGCCGCGAGGAGTGTGGGGTCGGTGAGCTGGCCGGTGCCGTCCGGGAGTGCCAGCCACCAGCGGCCGCCGAGGGAGTGGACGACGGGCGGGCACTGAAGTTCCCAGCCGGCCGGGCGTACGGCGTCGTCGTTGACCGGTGCCGGGGTGGTGTGGATGTGGGTGATCAGGTGCGGGACGCCGGGCTCGCAGGTCTCGCTGAGGTGGACCTTGTATCCGGACCAGCCCAGATCCCGTTTCGCCCCGGTCTTGGTCTCGAGCTCGTGCGGGGTGCGTAAGCGGATCAGACCGGGCGGGGTGTTCTTCGGCTCCCGCCGGCGCACGGCCCCGTCGACCTGGTGGAACTGCTGCACCCAGGTCTGACGCAGGAACTCCACCGCGGGCAGATGCCGCAGGCCGGGCGGTGCCGACGCCGACCAGGCGGCCTGGAGCAGCACCATGCCGTCGGCCCCGCACTGGTCGCCGTGTTCGACGCGGGCGGCCCACCGGGAGGGGAAACGGCTGTCCTCCGGCCGGGCCGAGTAGCGGTCGAACCACTCCGGCGCCGCCACTGTCATCAGCCAGTCCCCGGCCGCCTCGGCAATCTGGTTCAGCCCCGCCCGCAGCGTCTCGACCACGAACTCCAGCCGACTCAGGTCCCTGGTCACGGCCAGCACATGAGTGGCGTCCGTGCGCTGCCGCTTGCCCGCCGTGACCAGCCCCGCTTCCCCGGCGGCGGTCAGCACCGCGTCGAACACCGCCCGGCCCTCGTCCGACTCGGCCAGCCGGGCCCGGAACTCGCTGAGCACGGAGAAGTCGAACCCGGTATCGGCCAGCTCCAGCGACAGGGCGTACTTCCAGTCCAGCCGCGAGCGGACGGCGTGCGCGGCCTGCCGGTCGGTCAGCCCCTCCGTGAACTGCAGCACCGACACCAGCGCCAGCCGAGCCGGCGACACCGCCGGACGCCCTCGCACCGGGAACAGCTCCTCGAAGTCGGCGTCGGCGAAGACCGGCCCGAGCGCATCCCGTACCCGCATCACCGGACAACCCTTCGGGAACACCGCACGCGCCAACCGCACGGTCTCCTCCGGGATCTCCGTCAACTCCACCCCACGCAACAACACGAACCCACCCCAGAAACACGACGACGGCCTGCACAACCCCAACGGGGTCGTACAGGCCGTCGTCACGCAGGCCCCGGATTTACCAACAGCGTCCAGACGATCCGGAGGGGGCCGCTGTAAGTCCGGCCTGTGCCGCCTCACTACCCCTGGGGGGCGACGTCGGTGATCTCTACGGAAACCTTCGTGCTCGCCGAAGCAGTGCTGATCATCGAGGGCCGGTAGTTCAGGCTCGTCTGGTCCGTCAGCTCGGCCGTCTCGATGACCGGTCCGGACTCGTCGCCGTGGATCTCGTAGGCGATCTCGTACACCGCGTCCGGGTCGATGCTGCCGCTGCAGCGACCAGTGGTGCCTGGGTGCTTGCCGAGGCCGGGGCGGTTCTCAGCCCGAAACGCTCGCGGACGCCGCGGTCATGGCCGGGTCCAGGAGGGGCGGCGGCGATCAGCGTGGCTGCCCGGTCAGGCGCCGTTCCAGAGCAGCCAGCATCTGGGCGGAGTTGTCCCGCAGAGCCCTGGTGGCGACCGGGTTGAGCATGTCTTCCAGCAATGGGATGCCGATGTCGAACTCGACGTCGAGCGTGATCAGGCTCGTGCCGGAGTCGGCGGTGCACACGGTCCAGAGACCGGCGAAGCACGCCAGGTCTCCCTGGACTTGGTGGAACTCGAAGCGACGGGAGGCGTGGTCGATACTTTCGGACTCGACCCATTCCAGCACTGAACCCTTCAGCTGCACGGACCAGGCCGTCTGTCGCCGGTCGGGGGAGGACTGCTCAAGGATCTTCACGGAGTTGACGTCGTCCATGGCCTCGGCGAAGCTCTCGACGTCCGTGACGGCGTCCCAGCATGCGTCGACCGGGGCGTCGACGGATAGTTCGACGTGGACTCGGGGCATGTTTTTCTCCAGATTCTGGTGGGCTTGTCCAGGGGCTTAGGGAGTCGTGGGGGCAGGGTGTGGGGATGGTGCGGGCGCAGGGGTGGGAGGGGAGGCTGCGTCTGGGTTTGGCGCGGTCTCCCCTTGCT
>NZ_JBEXYL010000189.1:0-8143 GCF_040630895.1 Streptomyces sp. NPDC005728 | reverse complement strand
AGCCACCGCACCGTGGGCTTTCCCCCACGAGAACTCCGCGACCTGCAACTCCGCGTCCGCACCGAGCAGCAGACACCCGAGTGGAAGACCCGCTATTCCTTCTTCAGCCACGGCACGCCGCTGGACGAGAGCCCGGCGTGCGGATCGACTCGGTGAGTGGAGTTGACGCAGCGCACTTGGTCCTGACGGACACCGACCTGACTGACTGCCGATTCACCGGAGTCTTCCATCTGGACCAGCTGCGTCTTGAGGGGAGCTGCACTGCACTTTCGCCGAGCCCCCGGAAGGGTGGCGATGGACCCGGCGCCGGGTCCTGGCCGAGGAACACCACTGGCGCGCCGCCGTGACTCCTGGCAACTACTGGTTGCCCGGCCGGGTGCCTGCTCCGGAGCCGCGCCTCGCCCCGGGTCCTGACGAGCTGGCATCCGTATACCGGGCACTGCGGAAAGCTACAGAGGACGCCAAGAACGAGCCGGATGCGGCGGACTTCTACTACGGCGAGATGGAGATGCGCCGCCACGACCGTGCCCGCCCGTGGGGCGAACGGGCGCTGCTGCGTATCTACTGGGCTCTTTCGGGTTATGGCCTGCGGGCATCTCGGGCCCTGATCGGACTGGTGGCCGCCATAGGGCTGACCATCCTGATGCTGGTGGGTCTACCCGTCGACCCGCCCGTACAGCGCATCAATGGGACGCTGACCGATGGGAAAGCCGTGGCTCTGACTACCAAGGCCCCGGCTGCCGGGGGCAAAGCGCCCGACCCATTGGCAAAACGCTTCAGTTGGTACAGGGCGGAGCGGGCGGTGCGGACTGCGGTGAACTCGGTGATCTTGGGGTCGGCCGGCCAGGGCCTGACCGTGCCCGGTACTTATACTGAGATGACCTCACGCCTGGTGGAACCGGGGCTACTGGCCCTGGTCCTCTTGGCGGTCCGCAGCCGCGTCAAACGCTGAGTACTCTCCTTGGAAAAGCCGCCAACGCCGACGCCGCAGCTGTCCCGTGCCGACGAACCCTGAGCGCGTGCCGTCGAAAGCGCGCTCACCCCCTGCAGACCTTCGGGCACCGCCGTTGTAACTCCAACCCTCAACGGCGCCCCCCTGACCACCCGGGGGAGGGCGCCGGGGCGCATCCGGCAATGGGCGCGTGCGAAGGGTCCGCTGCGCTCTCAGATCCGCTACTGGCGCCCCGCCGTGTTGAGCGACCTGCTGTTCAACTGGTGAGACTAAAGACCGAGGTCTCGTCGCGGCTGACCCGTCTGAGGTGCTCAGTGGGCTCGCGGAGCCAACGAGCGAGGCGACGTGCAGTCCGGCGAGACAGCGGGGCAGGACTGCCTGCGGGGGCCTCGCCATCCCTTGATTCATCTATCCCTCGCCCCGGGCCGGTATCCCGCCCGTGCGCGGACTCGGCCGCGGGGCATGTCGGGACCGATGGGTGTTCCAGATCGCTGTCGATCTCGGGGAGACTGGCATCCCAGGCGGGTTGATCGGATACGAGTATCGGCCACTGAGCCAGCTGGAGTACTTCGGCGGGATCGGTGAGCGGGGGCTGGTCGCCATCGCAACGAGCGGCTTGTCCGGACGCATGGCCGTCGACGTGGCCAGTGGTCACGTGGTGCAGGTTCCCGAGCTCGAGTCGGCGACGGTCAGTCACGTGAACAGAGAACTCGACTCCTTCAACCGATGCGTCGCGGCCGTGATCGCACGCTTCCCGTTCTATGCGGAGGGCGACGAGAAGAGGCGCAAGGAGGTGTGGGGCCTGATGCGGGGCGGGACCATCGTCGCCGCCGGCCCCGCGTAGGCGTGGAGGCGCAGGCCGACGCTGCTGTCGAGCGCCCTCCGGAGTAATAGCGATCCCGGATGGGGGCCACCATCCAGGCTCGACGTGCAGGTGGACAGTCGCCCGCCTAGCGTGTTGGCGAACGGAAATAACCACGCAACTTGGCGTGACACCGGTTCAGACGGGCTTCGGCGATGTGGGCAGCGCCGGGGCGCCATGGCTGCCTGGTGCGCGTCTTCCCCACCCCCTCCGGGAGTTCGGCATGTCCCGCATCACCATCAACGGCGTGACGGTGGACCCGCTGGCTCAGGTCGATGACCTGGCCACCGCATCGCTGGTGTCCGAGGACGCCTCCGCGTCCAACTACCTACTCGTCCAGACCACACACCCACCAACAGCCGACGAGAAGGAAGAACTCGCGGCGCTCGGGGTGGTGATCCAGGAATACGTTCCGGACGACACCTATCTGTGCGGCTTCCGGCCCACGGATCTGGATGCCGTGCGCGCCCTGCCGTTCGTGGCCTGGGCGGACGTGTACTTCAAGGGCTTCAAGATTGCCCAGTCGCTCCGGTCGAACCGGCTGCGCCCGGGGGTCGCCGTGCTGGCCGACCCCACGGAGGCGGTGGGTCCCCAGACCTGGACCGTCGACGTCGTCCTGCACGAGGACGTCGACGTGAGCACGGACGGGCTGCGGGACCGGATCGCGGCGGCAGCCGGTGTCAGCCCCGGCGACGTACACCCCGACGGCGACAAGGTGCGCATGACGATCCGGGACGATGACCTGGCCGCTCTGGCCGCGCTCGATGAGGTGAAGGAGATCGAGGAAGTCCCCGAGAGGGTGCTGTATAACACCGTCTCGGGGAACATCATGAACGCCCACGTGTCTCTCAACGGCACGAATTTCCGGGGCGAGGGCCAGATCGTGTGTGTCGCCGACACCGGGTTCGACAAGGGGTCCACCAGCAATGTGCACCCCGCCTTCACCGGCCGGGTCAAGCGCCTGGTCGCCCTGGGCCGTAAGAGCCCCGCGCGGACGGACGACCCCGACGGGCACGGCACCCACGTGGCGGGCTCCGTCCTCGGCGACGGGACGTCGGCGTCGATGGGCGGAGCTGTCACCGGCACGGCACCTGAGGCGCGACTGGTCCTGCAGTCCGTGTTGGCCGACGACGGCTCGCTGTCCGGCATCCCGCCGAACTTGCGTAACCTGTTCGAGCCGCCCTTCCTGGAGGACGGGGCGCGGATCCACACCAACTCGTGGGGTCCGGTCACCCCGGGCCTGCCATACAACAAGGCCGCGCGCGAGGTCGATCAGTTCGTCTGGGACAACAAAGACTTCGTCATCTGCTTCGCCGCGGGCAACGACGGTACGGACCGCGACGGTGACGGCCGGATCAACCTGAGGGCCGTGAGCGGGGAGACCGGGGCCAAGAACATCATCACCGTCGGCGCCAGCGAGGGCGACCGCCCCCTGATCCCCCACACCTATGACGAACTGAGGCCGCTCTCGTATCCCGCCCCGCCGATCCGCGGCGACAGGATGGCGGACAACCCCGCCGGGATGGCGGCCTTCAGCAGTCGCGGCCCCACCCAGGAAGGCCGGATCGCGCCCACTGTCGTCGCTCCCGGCACGGCGATCCTTTCGACGCGCTCGCGCATCGCCCCCGACGACGGTCTCTTCGGCGTCTCCACGGACCCCGCGTTCATGTTCGACAGCGGCACCAGCATGGCCACCCCGCTGGTCGCCGGCTGTGTGGCGGTGCTGCGCGAGACGCTGTTGAAGAACGGCACGCCGAAGCCCAGTGCCGCGCTCATCAAGGCCATGCTGATCAATGGTGCCGATGAGCTCAAGGGCCAGTACATCCCCTCCGAGGCGGGCGCCTCCCCCAACAACAACTCGGGCTTCGGCATCGTCAACCTCCAGCGCGCCGTCGTCCTCCCGACTGATGCCGGCCGGGCGGGCTTCACCGACGCCAAGGAACTGGACCAGGGAGAAGAGCGCGCGTTCAGCATCACGATCCCCGAGGGCGCGCCCCGCACCCTGAAGGTCACCCTCGTCTGGACGGATCCCCCTGGCCCGGCCCTGCAGAACGACCTGGACCTGATCGTCCGCGCAAGCGGTCAGGAACGCCACGGCAACATGGGCACGGATCCCGGGTTCGACCGCGTCAACAACGTCGAACAAGTGCACTGGCGGGAGATCCCCGCCGGGGAGACCGAAGTCGTCGTCAGCGCCTTCCGGATCACCCAGTTCGCCCAGCCGTACGCCGTCGCCTGGCGCATCCTCTGACTCGTATACGGGCAATGTCTCGGCCCGTCGGGCCGAGACGGTGGTCACGGGTCGGGTGCCATCCGCCTCCAGGTCAGGACGATCGCGTCCATCAAAGACGCCGGTTCCTAGCCCGGGTTCAGCGCGTACAGCGCCTGGCCCAGCACTAAAAGGGGGATCCACACCGGCCCCTCGCCGGTCGAGGGCGGCCAGGCGTTCGTGGGCGGCAGCGGCGGCGCGTTCGTCAGGCGGAGTCGGGCGGCAATGCGCCGAGAACGGCCGCGAGGCTATGCGGGTCGCGGCGGGCGATGTTGTGGCCGACGGGGATCTCGTGAACCCGCCAGCCTGAGTCGTTGCGCAACCGTTCGGTCAGGGGCACGAACGGGCTACCCGGCCACGCGCCACCACTGATGAACGTTCGGCCGAGAGCGCGGCTGCGGGTGCCCCCCAGCCTGATCGCCTGGACGAAGCTCGCCAGTGGGTGCGGTCGCGCGCGAGGGTCGAGTCCTTCGGGGACTGCGACCCATCGACCGTCGGCGCGGGCGCCAGCTATGAACAACTCCCGGAAGCTGTCGCTGGTCAAAGACCAACACGAATCCCCATCGTCCGGGACGTAGGCGTCGATGAAGACGAGCTGATCGAGGCGGTCGCTGAGACGATCCGCGACACCGGCGATCACCATCCCGCCGTAGCTGTGCCCGCACAGCGCGACGGGCGGTCCGTCGCCACGGTCAATGATCTCGGCTACCTGGTCAATATGAGTGTCGAGGTTCGGCGGACGGTCCACATCGACCGGGCCGTCCGACTCCAACCCCGACAGGGTCACCGCCTCGACGTGGTGACCGTCTCGGTGCAGCTCAGCAGCCACCGAGTCGAACACCCACCCGCCTTGCCAGCCACCCGGCACCATCACGAACTTCACCGCGTCATCGTAGGTCAAGCAGAACCCGACGAGTACAACTCGTGATCGCAACGCCTAGGCAACGCCGCACCGGGGCCGGCCAAGCACCGTCTGGCCCGGTTCCGCTGAGCGGGGCACCCATGTGGACGGGGGTAGTTCTGCCTCCATCCTGGTCCGGCTGACCCATATCCGAGCTGCATGCTGGGGCGGAAGCTGTTGAAGCGCCGCTTACGATGACCGCGTGACAGCCCGCCGCACCCTTGGCACCGGCCCCCAGGCCTCGCACGGCATCCGCGCCGCCCAGGCCGACCTTCTCGACGCACTTCCCGGAGTCCGTCTTCCCGACCTGGACGAGCTGCGGGCCCGTGGAGTGCTCGGCGCCCTCCCGGTGATGTCCCCGACCTCGCGACGGATCCTCGGAGCCGGCGGCCGTGCTGACGAAGAACTCCCGCACCCCACCGCCTGATGGGCCCTCGGCAGCAGCAGACCGGGTGCCCAGACCTTCTGCCGCGGCCGCCCGCTCGCGATCGACCACCACTCCCGACGGCCCTCGGCGCAAGCCCCCTGGGGCCCCAGCGCGTCTCCTCCTGTGCCGGGCGAGGGCCGCACGCGGCGGCGCGGACGCGGTCAAGGTCGCTGATCCTCCAACGGGCGCCCTCACCGCTTGGCCGGACGGTTCGTGATCGTTTTTTGGTCGTGCGGCGTCACGACGGCGGGTGCGGGCGGTCAGCCACCACAGCCGACCATTTACCGGGCCGGTCATCGGGTGATGAGTGGCGTCAGGATCGCGGCCAGGGCCGTAAGGGTGCTCAGCGCGACGGCAAGAGGCTTGCCCAGCGCCGGGTGGCGGTGCACCAGCTACCGACACCGCAGCGACTGATGAGGGCGACCAGGACGAGCAGCAGGACGACGAGCCTGGCGAGCGTGGACACGGGGTCCCCTTCGGTTAGGAGCATGCACGTCTGGCATGCGGCGTGGAGCGTGGATTGCTGTCACCCCTTGCGTCTCGGGGTGGCGCTGCGACAGGACTTGAAGATGGGAGAGACGCCAGTTACCCGCGCAAGCCGTTGTCCGACACCCTTTGGCCGAGGGCATTGTGTTGCTGGCGGGAGTCTTGCGGTGGGTCCGCGGGGCGGACCTGGAACTGCGGGGCGGGTCGCTCGTCGCTCACGGATCCCTCCTCTCCTTACTGCAGTGGGCGCGTGACGTTGGGGCTACTGGCAAGCCGTGCCAGTAGCCCCTCTGTCTCTTGATGGGCGGCTCGCCCTCGGCGGACAGGACCGGGCAGGAAAAAATGGGCCCCTTCCGCCGGGGCGGGGCCAGTGCGGCCTGTCGTACAGAACGGCGAGGAGCCATTCAAGGGATGACTGACGTGCCTTCGTTGTGGGGTCTAGCGAGTCGATGGCCTGGTGGGCCGCAAGGGAGCGGGCTAGTACGGACGCGACGACGTGTCGAAGAGTGGCGGAGCGGGGGGTTAGCCGCGCAAGGCCCGGCGGGGGCCTCAAGCACGGTGTCAGGGTGGGTCGTCCACCAGCAAACGCCCGCCGTGCCCCAGGCACCAAAGGATTCGTACGGCCCCGCATACACCCGAACTCCGCAGGCCATCGGCGAACGAGCCGAGCCCGGCACCGAACGACGAGGCCGTTCAGTAACGTTCAGCTCATTCCGTGGACGTTCAGGTCCACGGCCCTCTAGCGTGGTGACGCGCTAGCACAAGAGGGGCCGTTGACGCAGAATCCCGCGGCGGACCCGGAGGACGGGACCGCCATCACCGCGTACGAGGACGCGCTCCACGACTTCACCGACCTGGTCCGTCACCGCCGTGGCCACCTCCTGGGTGAGTGGATCCGGCAGGCCGAACGCTGCGACCTGAGGCCGATCCGCTCCTCCGCCAGGACATCGACGCCGTCACCGCCGGCCTCACCCTCCCGTACAGCTCCGGCGTCGTCGAGGGCCATGTCTGCAGAAGCAAGCTCCTCAAGAGGAGCATGTACGGCCGCGCATCCTTCGCACTTCTCCGAGCGCGGATCCTCACCCCACCGTGATACCGACCCTATGCCGAAACTCAGCGTGGGTAGCCGCGAGGAGATTCGTTGCGCAGCCTCCAGATCTCCTTCCACTGCCGGGCGTGGTCGGCGGCCAACAGCGGGTCGCGCGCGTCGGCCCGTTGCACCGCGAGGCTGACTCCGCATTCCCTGCACAGCCGATGGATCCGGTAGACGCCGTCGTACCAAACGCTGGTGTTGTTCCGGTTCCCGCATACACGGCACGTCAGCGCAGGAGCTTCATCGGGCGGGACCGACGAACGGAGCACCCGCTCCACACCACGGGCAGCGGCTCGTCGGGATGGAGTGTCGGCTCGGGACAGTAGGCAATGTTGCCCCACCCACGCTGCCAGCCTCGCCAGGACTCGTCTGCCTTCACCTGCCGAAAGCCACGTGCCTTGTCCGCCCGTCGACTGTTGGCATAGGCATGTTCGTCAGCGAGCCATAGCTGTCGCGCGTGGTGCAACTCCTCGACGGCGCGTATGAGCGAGCTCGGATCCTTCTCCAGATCCTTGGGAATCCCCGCGCTGAGGCAGAGGTGGTGATACGTGGCCCGGAAGCCGTAGGGCGCGAAGTGGACGAGGCAAGACCGCAAATTCGTATGCCGGGCGCGTGTGGGCAGGCCCTCGTCGTAGACCCGTCTCTGGTGCGTGTTGAAGCTGCTCATCCCAGGACGCTACGGCCTGCAGCGCACGGATCGCACTTCAATGAGCCTCTTTCATCCTGTGTTTGCGCAGATCAGAAGGGTGTGGACGGCGCAGACCATGCGGCTGAGACGGTTGGTTGAACAGCATGCCCTTCGTAGCAGGCGCCAGGATTTGAGTTGGGCGAAGGAGCGTTCGCCGGGTGCGCGCAGGCGGGCGTGGTCGCGGTTGTACTGCTGGTAGTGCTCGGGCAGATCGCGGTGTCCGTAGTACGGGGTGCGGACGGTGGCGCCGGCGCCTGGTAGGCGCGGTCGGCCAGAATGATGATCTGCCGGGTCAGGCAGGCTTGGATGATGCCGTGGGCGCGAGCTGCGGTCAGGTCGTGGGTCCGTCCTGGCGTTGCCCGTGAGAACCACAGCGGAGTTCCGTCCGGTGCGGTGATGACCTGGACGTTCATGCCGCGCCGCCTGAGCGCAGAAGGCCGCCCGCACCCAGGACAGGGTGCGGGC